>CAMBFX010000007.1 GCA_945865695.1 Chryseobacterium gleum
AAGATGATGGAATGTACACCGAGTTTTTTATTGGGCCGCAATATATTTATCGAAAAACTTCAGAAGGATTAACTCAAAATTCTGTATCAGTGGAACAAACTTATTTCACCCAAAAATTCGGTATTCGATTTGGAATGAATTTTTGTGGGTTGATTAGTAGAGAGAAATAATGTTATTGTTTGATGATTTTTTCTCTGAAAATACCATTTTCGGTTTTCACTTCCAGAAAATAGATACCATTTACGGATTTCGAAAAATCAATTTCTGCAATAGAATAACAATTTGAAACAACTTGTTCTCCGATAGAATTGAAAACCCGAACGGATTGAATTTCATTCGAGCTTTTATTTTCAATTTTTAAAATAGCATTAACTGGATTTGGATAAACGCTTAAAAAATTATTTTCATTTTCAAGGATATTCAATGTGCTGCTTCCAAATTTCAAAATTGACCCATTGGTTCCACAGGTATAACCGATAGAATCATTCACAAAACAAACGTCATAATAAGATTGAACCGAAGTTCCCGTTTGCGTCCAATTGGTTCCGTTATTGATGCTCTTTATTAATGTACCTGTATTGATTCCATTACCTCCTGTCACGTGAATTGTTCCATCGGGTGTAATCGCCATTCCTGCATAAAGTGCAGAAAAAGGTGGTGTGCTTTCTGTCCAATTATCTCCCCCGTCAATTGTTTTTAAGAATTCAGTATCAGAAATTGCAAACCCATTGTTGGTTGAAGTGAAAATGATTTCATTCAACATTCCTCCACTAGTTGTAAAATGAACCGTATTCCAATTTAAACCTCCGTCTGTTGTTTTTAAAATTTGACCATCCCAATTTCCGATAAATCCAGTATTAGCATCAATGAAAAAAAGCGTATTCACATAAGCTACATTCACTAAATCGAAGGAATGAAGATTCCAATTTTCACCACCATCCGTGGTTTTAAAAATGAGAAGGCTGTCGGTAAAATCCCCTGAAGTGGCGTAACCAGTGGTAGCATTAATGAAATACAGAGCATCTATTGCTTTTGCAGGATCTAAAGTCAATTTACTGTTCCAACTAGTTCCACCATTAATTGTTTTGAATATTTCATTTCCACCATAGGTAAATCCAGTGACATTATCATTGAAATGTATTCTGAACGAATACAAAGTGGTCACAGAGCTCCAATTGACTCCTCCATTGACTGTTTTGCGAATCACACCTGTTTCTGAAATACAATAACCAGTATCTACACTCGGAAACGAAAGGGAAGGCAAAAACTCATTGGTGCCTGAAGTTAGGCTTGTCCATTGGGCGTGGGTTATATTCATTAAAGAAATGAATAAGGCAAAGGCAAAAAATATTTTTTTCATACTACGATTATTATTTGATAATTTTCTCTCTGAAAATACCTGTTACCGCGGATTTGTAATCTGTGCGCCAAATTACACTTGTAAACTCCATTTCAAAATTTAAATAATTTAGTATATAAACACTGCAATAAAAATATCAAACTGTTTGCTCATCCATGTAATATAAACTAATATCTTTCTTCTCGGTTAACATATTACAAAGATACGGTAGAAATGGGGTTAGCCACAGTCTTCATTTATAATTATTCTCTAACATAAACATTATAATAATTTGTGGGACTACTATTAACATCTAAATAAGTATCAAATGGATATTTTGTAAGAAAAATAGTGTCTTTAGAAATATTCTTTACTAAAAGCCGTACCTCAGCATCATTATTTAAAGTCATATTAAATCCACAAAACTCTCCAAAACAGCCATCACCAACTGAAAGAAATTTTATTCTTTTAGTGAAAACCTTGTCATTGTTTTTGAAATATTTAAGCTTTCCACATTTTACAAACTCTAAAACATAATTATTGCCATCTATATTAGGGTTTGTTGAAATAACTGTGGGTTGAGAAAAATCTTTGACAGCACTAACCCAATGCCACCTACCAATTAAAAATTCTTTGTCTCCTTTTAACTTGTCTTTCTTACATCCAAATAGTAAAAGTAGGACGAATAATAGGAGATTAGTTTTCATTCACTATAAGTTTTTGAGTGTATAAATTATTTCCATCTTTTATCACAAATAAATAAATTCCATTTTTATAACCAGCCAAAGAAACATTTAAAGAAGCTGTGTTAATTTGAATAGTACTTTTTAGCTCACCAATAGCATTGTATATTTCTAAGATACAATTATTTTTTGAAAGCTCCTCGGGAATAGTTAAAATACAAGCATCTTTAGCGGGATTCGGGCTTAAAAAAATTTCTAAAGAAGAATTAGAAGTACCCTTATTTGAAAGCGTTATTCCTGTTACATTTTTTTCAATTGAAGATATAGAAACTATATTCTCTTGAGTAACCTCTGGTAAAAAAGAGGACCCTGTAGGAAAAGCTTTAAAAAGAATGATTGCACTTGATTCGGTAGCCTCCCAGTCAAATGGATATTCTACATTCAAATTACCTGACAGTGAACTAAACTTGGTGATGGAAGAACCCTGTATTTCTGTACCGTCTCTATAGTAAAAATTAATACGGTATTCTTTAACAAAACCCATGTTCTCTAAATGAAGTTCATTACTATTCCCTTCTCCAGGTTGGTATAATGAAATTGGCAATTCACATCCAATACTTGAAACAAAATTTGCATTTATAGGTTTATCACATTCATTAACACTACCATTTTTAGCAGTATAAAAATTCCAGGTATTATTTACGATTACTCCAATTGCTTTATTATTTTCATTTACACCCTGATATTTTAATGCAAATAAAGAGGCTTTGTTATCGTCTCTTTTGTCTGTTACGGGTCCCCACCCTTCACCATCAAAATCAATGCTCTCAATAAAATTTCTAATTTTTCCGAATTCCGTCCATAAGTTATTTTGTTGTAAAAAATCTCCGCTCCAATTAAGAGAAGCTGCCGTTCCGGTAAATGGAGCAATCCAAGCATTGCGCAACCATTCGGTAAAATTGCTGCAACCATCCAGACTTGGGCTTCCAGATTCGCTCCACATAACTGGTTTATCGTATAAATTATGAAGGCTTTTGGTTGAGCCAACCGCATCGTTGTACCGGACTGGGCTTGCTGAATAAAAATTATAATTAACTATATCAATGTTGGGTAAATTATAAGAGGCATCGCTTAAACGGTCATTACCGGTATAGCTTGTTGAAAGTAAATGCTGATTATGCCCCAAAGTATTTTTAATATAGTCGGTCATTATTTCATGCCAATTTTCAACCGCTTCTGGATAGGCAGGATTTGTCTCATAACGCTTATATTCATCAGTGGCGGAAGTATGAAGACAGTCATTGTTTACCAATTCGGTTGGAAAAACAGCTCCCAAGTTATTTATTTCACTAAACATTTCGAACATGGCAATATTCGTGCTATAACCCCAACGAGAAATGATATAACGAAGTTTTTGTTTCCAGTAGTTTTGGGCAACAGGACTAGTCAAAAACTCCAAAGGTTCTTGGAGTCCTAAATCTTCCTGATAGCAATTACCAATGTCTGGAAAACCACAGTGATCACTTGGCCAATCCCAATCCCAAGAAGAATTTTCACTATCCTCTTCCACCATATAATGAACATCTAAGTTTAAGCTAAAATTCAAATCCAATTCTTTTGCTTTATCTACAATCTTGTCCATTTCCCAAGCACAACGCATCCTGTCTTTATTGATATTCGGGCTGGTATAATTACCAATATTTTCAAATTCTAGGTCAACGCTCCATGGTGCGAAAAGCATCCGAAAAAAATTGGCTCCCGAATTTCGAAGTACCTCCATTTTATTTCTAAAATGTAAATAAGTAATTGGGTTATTTAACTCCGATTGATATCCAGAGCCACTATTTTCAAATATACCCAAATTCCCAAACTGTTCACAGTCTCCATTTTCATCGCAACGAGGCCAAACTAAATTTTGCCCAATTGGCATATAAGTATTATTATTCAGGGTGAAAAAGTAATTATTAGTTCCTTTTTGCATATATGCGTTTGTGCTGGAAGGAACACATTTAAAATTAAAACTTTTAGAATATAGAATACCATGGCCATTAATTTCCACTCTTATTTTACATTTCCAATAACCAATTAACCATGGAGCAAACCGAACCCTAAACCGAAAACTAGTGGTGTCTTTTTCATAATAAGAATTTACTGCATTGGCTGGGGTTTCAATTACAGTTTTATATTCATTATGATAATAACCATAAACAGTGTGTTTGAAATTTTCGGTTGCTAAATTATTTCCAGTTAAAGTATAAAAATCTGCGATTACATTAATATCACTCTCATTAAACGGGTTTAACTTGTTAACGTTTGGAATTTCATTAATAAAATTGTCAATTTCATCATAAACATTTTGAGGTAACCTAACACCAATTTCTAATTTATCATATTTTCCAACTTCTCCATTTGTGTTTTCGGGCGTAAATACAACTAAAGGAATCTCACTTTTAATCACACTCGCATGAAAATAACCATTCCCATTAAAACCATAGGCACTGAAACCTGGCTTTAAGTGAACTTCAGTAGAAGAAATAAAATCAACTTCTTTGGTTCCATTCAAATTTAAAGTATTAGTTGCTCCTGGGCTTTGAAGACAACGTTCATTTTCAATTAAAGTAACTCCATTAGTAATATTAATACCATCAATATTAAAACAATCTAACTGCACAGGATATATATTCTGTTGACTAAAAATATTTAGTGAATAAAAGAGAAATAAAGTAAAAATTATTTTTGCTTTCATAACTTTATTTTTTACTAAACATTTCATTTATTTTCTCTTCCAGTTCAATTTGCTTTTTCTTCATTTCTTCCAAATCGGATTTCAATTTTTCGTTTTCTATTTGTGATTTCTCCAATCGCTTATTCAAATCAAGAATGTAAAGAGTGTTTTCTTCTGTTTTTTGTAAAACCTTTGCTTGCATTTCACCAACATTCAAACCCCCACTTAATACTTCAGGTTCCGAAGGAACTCCTGGTAAATGATGATTTTGTTTCAAGTAGTTTTCCAATTCGTGATACGTCATCAAATCATAATCTTCGTCAAATACAAAATCTCCTAACTGGCCAAGTTTAACAAATACTTCACGGCAATACACTCTACCATCTGTATAAACAATAAAATTTTCCTGATCAATAAGGTTTAAAGGATCTTTATGAATGACAGAAATACTTTTTACAGTAGGGGAATTGGATGTTGACAGTATCCCATAAGCTCCTTGTGAGCCTGCTTCAGTATGAACAGTTAATTTTGCGTTTGGATTGGAAGTTCCGATACCAACATACCCGGTGCTACCATTGCCACCTGTTGCTGCTAGAACAGTTAAAGTTGGAGCATCCGAATTAAACCCAATCATCAAACTATTATCAATTGAATTCACCAACATACTACTGCTTGAAACATCTGTTCTTCCAATTACAATTGAATTCGCGCCATTTGCTCTAACTCTTTTACCAATAGCAGTTGAATTTAATCCTGCTGAAAATGTTTGTACACCTAATCCAAGTCCTTTCATTAAAGTGTTAGAGCTTCCATAAATTTGGTTATAAAGCGGGGAGAGATAAATAGAACTATCGCCAAAAGCAATTAAGGAATCTTCACTCGTAATTCTATTTGTAACGATTCTATTAGTAAAAATATCCTGATCAAATCTCGCCTTTACACCAACATGAAAATCTTCTGTTGGAATCAATCCAATTCCCACTTTACCCACATTACCGTAATTGATAATGGTATTGTAATTTGCATTGGTGCTTTGCACATATAAATCTCCATTCATTCCGCAAATCATATTTCTGCTTCCCGGAATATTTACATCTTGTCCTTTTAAACAAAGAGAATTCATAATTTTTATTTCTTTTCCTGCGCCTACAATATCAACTACATTAATAGAGGTTCCACTAATACTTCCATTGGCTAGAATATTTCCATCTACATTCAGCTTTTCAGTAGATGAAATATTTCCAATAACAACTTTTCCAGTTGTACTTGCAATTCCCCCAGCAAAAGACCAGCCAGATGTAAGAAAATATTTCCAAAAGTTCCATTTCCTAATAACACCTCATTGGCATTACCCGAAAAATTCAGTTTGGTTAAAATACCATTGGTATTAACATATACTAATCCATTAAAAAGATTATCATCAAAAATTTTGATACGTAACTCTCCATTGGGCTTTATACGCAAACCCTCATTGCCATTGGCTTTAAAAATTAAAGGTTCATTATTATCTGTACCTAAATAATCCCCGAAGGAAATCGTATTACCAGATAATTTCCAGTTTTGTGATTGAGAATAACTAAAAGAATAGAATAATAATAAAGTTAAAATAGTAATAATTTTTTTCATCACTTTCAGATTTAAATTAGACTTAAATTTAGAAAATAATTTTAGAATTACAACTTTTTCTTTAAAAAAGTTAACTTTTATACCTTATTTATGAATTAAATCAATTTTATAAGGGCTGTAATACCAATAAAATTACTCTATCTGCGCTTTCCCACTCTTATTATTCGTCTTTTGAATAAAACGAATTCCCAATACTAATTCATGGGTACCTGAGCTATAATTTTTTAAATTGGATTGTGTGAAATCATAAGCATAGCCAATACTTAAATTATTTCTGTACGTATATCCCGCCATTACAGAAATGGCATCTTTAGTTCTAAATGATCCGCCCATCCAAACTTGTTCTTTGTAAATTACCCGAGCCATAATGTCGGCCTGTAAAGGAATATGCTTTACATATTTTAGCATGAATGAAGGTTGAATATCGATATCATTTCCAATATCAAATGTGTATCCAGCATTGAAATTATAGTGAAACCAAAGTTGGCTTGAACTGAATTGCTGAGGGTCGAAGAAAAATAATTTGTTGGCTAACAATTGAGGAATGGATCCACCCACCCAGAATTTTTTCGAGTACAAATAAAATCCGAATTTAAAATCGGGCACTAATGCCGATTGATATCCTGTACTGATTACGGCATCACCTGGATCATGCGTAGTGATTTTTGAACCATCTACTGCGTATTGTAATAATCCAGCAGAAAGTGCAAAGGATAATTTTATTTCCGAATTAATTTTTAAGTGATAAGAATAGGCTAATTGAAAACCTGTTCTTCGAGTGGGCCCAACATTATCGGTAAAAATATATCCGCCATAACCCATTTTTTTATTCTTAGAAGGGCCACACATGCTCAATGTAAATGTTCGTGGAGAATCAGTAAGTCCAGCCCATTGATAACGGTGATTAGATCTTACGTCATACCAATCTCTACTTCCGGCCACTGCAGGATTCACGGAAAAATCATTGAAGAAGTATTGACTGTATAAGGGTAAATGTTGTGAATTTCCATTCTGAAAGAACGCAACGAAAAGTATTGTTATGATTAATATCTTTTTCATATTGTTATCTTAAAATGGTTAATGGTCCAGTGTAAGCGTCAGGGAATAATGGATTATTTAAATTAATCACATAGTAGTAAGTTCCAATTGGCACTTCTTTGTCTTCGTATTTTCCATCCCAAGGAATTTGATATCCCACAGAGATAAATAATAATTGTCCCCAACGATTATAAACTTCTACTTGACATTCTGGGAAGTATTCAATGAAATCGATTTCCCAAACATCATTTGGTCCATCACCATTAGGAGAAAAACCATTAGGAATGAAAATAGGAGAAAGAACTTCTACAACGACCGTATCTGTATCAACGCATCCATTGGCGTCGGAAACAGTCACAATAAAAGTAGTTGTGGTATCAATCGCCGCGGTTGGGTTGGCACTAGTACTATCATTTAAATCTACACCAGGACTCCAAATAAGAGATGTTCCCGCAGTTCCGGTTGGATTTCCTCCAAAAGAAATTGGAATTCCGAAAGCGGTAAAAACATCTTCTCCTGCATCCGCATTGGGTGGAGTAAAAATACCAATGATAATGGTATCTCTTCCTATGCATAATCCATTAGCAGCAACTAAAACTAAAGTGGTTGTGCCAGGAGTTGGATTAAACGTATAGGATGGTGATGTGGATAAAGAATTACCAGCTAAATCAAACCATTCATAAGTAACGCCACCATTTCCGTTAACGGTGAAAGTATTTAAGTTTCCACAAATAGTTGTATCGTTTCCTGCATCAGCATTTACAATAATTAATGCATTAACAAAAGCTGAATCTGTAAATGAACATCCATTGGCATCTGTTGTGGTGAGGTAATACATTCCTGTAAAAATATTAGTTAAGTCCTCACTGATTGAAGTAAAATTATTCGGGCCTGTCCATGAATAAGTGTATCCACCGGCTCCACCTGCTGCAGTTACATCAATTGCCCCATCTGCAACTGTAGAACAAGATGCATCTGTAATTACAAACGCCATGGTTACTTCTGTTGGCTCATTGATGGTTCCTGCTTGAGTATCTGCACATCCATTTGCATCTGTTACGATTACATTATAGGTTCCTGCACATAGAGAATTAATATCTGAAGTAGTTGAAGAAGCTGGATCATCCCATTGATAAGTGAATGGTAAAGTTCCATTTATAACAATTGCTTCTAACTGTCCATCACAAGATGCGAAACAAGAATTATCTTGGAGGAATGGTAAACTGAACTGTAATGAATCAGGTTGATCAATGGTGAAATTAGTAGCCGTTAAACATCCTGTTGCTTGATCTAAAATTTGTACGATATAATCGCCTTCACATAATGTATTAACGGATGGGCCAGCTAATCCTAAATTAGTTCCATTATCATCCATCCATGTTTCTACAAATGGCCCCGTTCCTCCAACTGTAAATACCGTTGCAATTCCATCACAACTTCCGTTACAATTTGCATCTGTAGTGATTGTACTTATTTGCGGAGCATTTTTTCCATTCACAGAATAGGTGAAGCTATCCGAACATCCGTTTCCATCATTTACAGTTACAGAATAAATTCCTTCACATAAATTTGAAACGGTTTGTGTGGTGACGCTTCCAGCAGCAGCATTCCATTGAAAACTGAATGGGCCATTTCCTCCTGAAGCAAATATTTGCAAGCCTCCATTACATACTCCACAATCGGCAGGAGTAATATTTGTGCTGTCTATAATTTGTGCGGCATCATTAATAGTAATTTCACTTACACGAATACAATCATTGGCATCTGTAATTTCACAGAAATAACTTCCAGGGCAAAGATTA
The DNA here is from genome assembly GCA_945865695.1 of Chryseobacterium gleum. Lineage (GTDB taxonomy): Bacteria > Bacteroidota > Bacteroidia > Flavobacteriales_D > UBA2798 > CAMBFX01. The sequence continues at coordinate 9,214 of CAMBFX010000007.1, forward strand.
GAAACAGTATTTGATGTTGATGCATCATGTAACCAGAAAAATGTATAAGGAGCAGTTCCACCAATTGGAGTAACATCAGCTGTTCCATCGCATACTCCAAAACAAGAGGCATCCGTTGAAATAATAGTTTCACCAGTTGGTCCAGTTGGATTACTAACGGCAAAATTGATGGTTTGCTCACAACCTAATCCATCTGTTACTTGTGCACCATATGCACCCGCGCATAGATTAGTTGAGGATAATCCACTATCTCCGTTTGTCCAAAGTATGGAATAAAATCCGGCTCCACCAGTAGGTGTAATAGTTGATGCGCCATCACAAGCTCCGCATGTTGCATCTGTCACAACAAATGTTGCATCTATAACATCGTTTTCATTTAGTGTTGCATTTGCGAAGGAAAGACAACCTACAGCATCTGTTACTTGTAAAGTATAGTTTCCTGCACAAACATTTGAAAGATCTTCGGTTGTTTGTCCACCTGCAAACCATGAGTAAGTATAACCACCAGTTCCACCAGTAATTTCCATATTAATTGCACCATTGCAATCACCATTACAAACAGGTTGTATAGTAGCAAAAAGTGTTGCTGTTGGACCATTAAAATTACTTATGGTAGCCGTTAAAATTGTTTCACATCCACTAGCATCTGTAATTTCTACATTGTATAATCCAGCACCTAATCCTGTTGCTCCTTGTGTTGATTGTCCAATTGGAACTAAAGCTGCATCTAACCACTCAAAGCTGTAATTTGGTGTTCCTCCAGTAGGAATTGCGTTTGCACTTCCATTAATAACATTACAAGTTGCATCAAAATCATCTACGGTTCCACTCAATGCAGTAGGTTCATTCATGTTTACGTTCAATGAACTTTGACAATTATTTCCATCGATTACTACTATATCATAAGATCCACCACATAGATTAGTAAATAAATTTCCTGCTTGAAAATTTGCTCCATTATCAATACTGAATTGATAAGTTCCATCACCACCTGCCGCATTTATAGTAATCGTTCCATCACAAAAAGAATTACAGGTAACATCAGTTGAAGACACAGAAATGACAATGTCAGGATTTTCATTGATTGTTACAGGCGTTGGCACAGTTGTGCAGAAATTAGCATCTGTTACCATCACATTGTAATTTCCAGCACAAAGAGAAGTAGCGATTAAAGAAGTTTGCAGTGCAGGATCATCCCACTGAATAGTATATGGAGCATTTCCACCAGCCAGTATTACCGTTGCATCTCCATTACAGTTTCCAAAACAATTTACATCATTAGAAGAAACGGAAGCAGTTAATGCAATTGGTTCATTAACGAATACAGCTAAAATTAAATTACATCCATTGGCATCTGTTATAGATGCATTATAATTACCCGCGCAAAGATTAATAGCTGCCTGAGTACTTTGCGTAGCTCCATCATCCCAAGTAAATGAATAAGGTAAAACACCATCATTAACCGTTAGGGTTGCTGTTGCATTACAATCACCATTACATTGTGCATCGGTAGAAACTACAGAAGCTGTTATAGCTATTGGTTGATTGATAAAATAGGTTTCTGTAATTGTACATCCACCAGAAGTGATTTGCACATCAACATTTCCACCGCAGAGACTTGCTGCTGATTGCGTAGTTTGTGCTCCTGGATCTGTCCATAAAAATGTGAATACACCGTTTCCACCCGAAGGAGTTAATACAACACTACCATCACACACGCCACCACATGCAGCATCAGTAACAATTCCATTTCCTTCAATTTCTAATGGTTCATTAATGGTGGTATTTTCAATAGTAATACACCCGCTTGCATTGGTTACTTCAACGAAATAATCATCAGCGCATAAATTGGATAAATTAGAACTAAAAATTCCTATTGATGTACCTGTTCCGTCAAACCATTCCAATGTACAAGGACCATCAACACACGCGGTATTTGCAATAGCAGCGCCATCACAAACATCAAAACACGAAGCATCTGTTGGAATAATGGTGACTAATTCAGCATTATTATCAGAAATGGAAACACCTACTGTTTCTGTACATCCCGCTGCATCGGTTATATCTACAGCGAAAACGCCAGCACATAGATTAGAAATATTTTGTGATGTTCCTCCACCCGCAGCTGCATCCCATTGGTAAGTATATCCAGGAACTCCTCCTGCAGGAGTAACCAATGCAGACCCAATACAAGAACCGCAAGTTGAATTTGCAAAAGTGAACGTTGAAGTTATTTCTATTGAAGGATCAATGGTAATTGTTTCACTCGTATTACAGCCATTTGCATCGGTAATATCCACATCATAAGTTCCAGCACAAAGATTACTAATTGTATTTGTAGATGATCCATCTGACCATACAACAGTATACGGTAATGTTCCACCAGAAGGATTTACAGTGGCAGAACCATCGCAAAGTTCAAAACAGGTTTCATCTGTAAATGTTGAATTAGAAGTAATACCAATTGGCGCAGTAAGAATTGCGCTACCGGATTGTACGCAACCATTAGCATCTGTTACATCAATATTAAAAGTGCCTGCGCAAAGATTAGAAGCTAAAGAAGTAGTTTGCGAAGAAGGATCATCCCATAAAATACTATACGGTGTTGTTCCTCCTACTACGGTTGCATCTGCATTTCCATTACATAATCCACTACAATCTGGATTTGTTCCAATGACTGATACTGTTAATGCTATTGGTTCGGCAATCGTAATACTAAATGGTGTGGAATTGCAACCGTTGATATCTGTTGCAACTACATGGTATGTTCCATCACAAAGGTTAGTTGCGATTGCGCTGGTTTGTGTAAGTGGATCATCCCATAAAAATGTAAATGGAGACGAACCACCTGCAATGGCAAGTGTGGTTGTTCCATTGCAATTTCCAAAACAATCTATTGCAGTGGAAGAAATATTTCCTGTGATAGCTTGTGGTTCATTGATAGTAACTGTTATTGGTCCGAACGTACATCCAGATGCATCTACTACAGTTAAATTATACGTTCCTGCGCATAATCCTGAAGCTATTTGTGTTGTTTGTGCAGCTAGGTCATCCCATTGGTAAGTATAAGGTGCTAATCCTCCAGTTGGGAAAGCAGTAGCCGTTCCATCACAAAAAGCGTTACAGCTTGCATCTGAAAAAGCAGTGGTCACATCTAAAATAAAGGGATCATTTACAATAACGCTTCCAACACCAGTACATCCATTTCCATCTGTTACAGTTACAGAATATATTCCAGCACATAAATTTACTGCTGCAGGATTAGTTTGTGAAGCTGGATCATTCCATAACCAAGTATAACTTCCATTGCCACCAGTTGGAACAGACGAACCTGTTCCATTGCAATTTCCATTACAAATTACATCTGTTGCTGTTGCGTTAACTTGAATATCTTGTGGTTCATTTACATCAATTACTGCAGCAGAAATACATCCTGCTCCATTGGTAACGGTTACACCATAAGATCCAGCACAAAGACCTGTAGCCGTATTTATTGTTTGCGCTCCTGAATCATTCCAAACTAATGCACATGCTGGTGTTCCACAATTAAAATTTACGGTGGTCGTTCCATCGCAAACACCTTCACAACTTGAATCTGTAGCAGAAATATTTAATGTTTCACCATTAGGATTACTTACTGCGGCTGAAAAAGTTTGTGTACAACCATTGTCATCAGTAATTGTTGCTTGATAAACACCTCCACATAAGGCGTTAGCTGTTGCTGTTATTTGACTTGCTGCTGCAACATCCCATAAAATATCTAGTGTACCTGTTCCACCAGATGGCGTAACGGTTGCTGTTCCATCGCATATACCACATTGTGCGTTTGTGCCAGAAGTAACTGCAGTAATATCTATCGCAGAAATAATTGTTCCGGACGCGGAAGCAGTACATCCATTTGCATCTGTTACATCAATTGTATAAGTTCCTCCGCAAAGTGAAGTGGCAATGTCTGTAGTTTGAATATTTGGATCATCCCATTGCGAAGTGGTGATTCCCGTACCACCAACAATGACTGCTGTAGCAGTTCCATCACAAACTCCAAAACAAGATTCATCGGTTGCAGTTACAGCAACAGTTAAAGTAGTTGGTTCGTTCACTATACTATTTTGTGGAGCTAATGAACATCCGTTTGCATCAGTAACAGTTACATTATAAGATCCTGCGCACAATGAGATTGCCGTTTGAGTAGTTTGTGCTAAAGGGTCATTCCATAAAAATGAATATGCACCTGTTCCACCAATGGCGGTAACTGTTGCTGTTCCATCACAAACACCACCACAAGTCGCATCGGTAGAAGTAATCGTATTTAATGAAATTGCAATCGGCTCAGTAACATCTGCAGAGAAAGGTAAGGAGTTACAGCCATTAGCATCTGTAATAATTACATCATAAGTTCCTGCGCAGAGATTGGATGCTACTGGAGCAGTTTGTGCAGCCCCGTCATTCCATAGGTATGTATAGGGAAAAGTTCCACCAGCACCTACAATTGAAACGGAACCGTTACAATCTCCAAAACATAAAACTGTTCCATCAGTTGTGTTTGCTGAAATTTGTAATGGTTCAGCAATACTGAAAGGCAATGGTGGCAGAGTACAACCAGCTGCATCTGTAATTCCTACAGTATAATTACCATCACATAAATTTATTTCTGTGTCTGTTGTATTTGCAGATGATGACCAAACAAAGCTATACGGAGCAGCCCCGCCTACAATGGAATAAAAGGCGGTTCCGTTACAAACACCAAAACAAGTTGCATCGGTAGTGACTAAGTTTCCGATTAATTGAGCAGGTTCTGCAATAGTAACTGTATTTGATGTAAATGAACAACCATTTGCATCCGTCACTATTAATTCATAATCTCCTTCGCAAAGTGATGATGCATTTTGACTAATTTGACCTGTAGCAATGCCCGTAGATGCATTGAACCATTGAAACGAATAAGGTGCAGTTCCTCCAACGATCACTGAGGTTATTGATCCATCACAAACACCAAAGCAAGAAGCGTTCGTACCGGTTAAAGTAATTGTTACTTCAGTTGGATCATTTAAATTTTCAATTAAAGGAGCTGAAGAACATCCGATAGCTTCAGTGATTACAACAAAATAATCTCCTTCACAAAGTCCTGTTGCATCTTCAGTGGATTGCCCAATTGGTAAACCAGTTGATTGATCAAACCAAGCAAAAGTGTAAGGAAGATTCCCTCCATTTGGAGTAAGGTTAATAGAGCCATCACAAGTGCCAAAACAAGAAGGGTCGGTTGGGACTAGTGTTCCAGTAACAACTATTACTTGATTTAAAACTGACGTATCGCTAATAGCTGAACAACCGCTTGCGTCAGTAACAACTGCATAATAATTTCCTGCACAAAGGTTTATTGCTGGATCTGAATTTTGTCCTATTGAAGTTCCAGAAGTAGCATCAAACCATGTGATAGTTAATGGTGCTGTTCCGTTGATAATTGTTAAATCTACAGATCCATCACAAACAGCTCCGCAAGATGCAGCAGTTGGAATAGTAGTTGCTATCATTCCTGGAGGATCAGTTAATGCATATTGAAAAATTTCAAAACATCCGTTAGCATCTGTAACGGTTACTTCATAATCTCCGGCGCATAAATTTTGAATCGTATTTGTAATGGTTCCTAACGGTAAACCTGTAACTAAATCAACCCAAACAAATGAGTATGGAGGTGTTGCTCCAGTTGGATTTGCAGAAGCAGTTCCATCGCAGGCGTTTAAACAAGTAGGATCTGCAAAATTTGGAGCTAAAACTAATTGAGTCGGATTAGTAATGTTGAATTGATGGGTAGTGTCGCAACCATTTTGGTCGGTGATGGTAAGCGTGTAATTTTGAACGCATAAATTATTTTCTGTAGTAGTGGTATTTGCACTAGAGGACCATGAAAGGTTATAAATTCCCCCTTGACCAGTAATGTTTGAAACAGTTGCAGAACCATCACATACTCCAAAACAAGTGGGGTCCGTTACTGCTAAATCAAAAGTAAAAGCAGTATTTTCATTAATTGTAAATGGAGCAATATTAAATATACAACCATTCGCATCAGTAATATCAACTGTATAATTCCCAGCACATAAATTTAATTCCGTATCAGTTGTATTTGCAGAGGAGGACCAGGAATAAGTGAAAGGTGCAGTGCCACCAATAATAGTAACAATAGCTGTTCCATCACACGAGTTATTACAAGATACCTCCGTTGTAGCTACCGTTCCACTAAGAGCAATTGGTTCTAGTACAATTACATTCGGTGAAGCTATAGTACAGCCATTCGCATCTGTAATGTCAGCATGATAGGTTCCTGCACATAAATTTGTTGCTGGATCAGTGCTTTGACCAATAGGATTTCCTAATAAATCTTCCCAAACAATACTATATGGGAGTGTTCCTCCACCAAGGGTAAGGTTAGCTGTGCCATCACATACTCCAAAACATGACATATCAGTATGAGTAATGGTAGCTGTTAAAGCATTCGGTTGATTAATTGTTAAATCGCTTGATTGTAAAGTACAGTTATTGGCATCCGTAGCAATGGCATAATAATCTCCTGGACAAAGAGCAGTTGCAGTATTACCAGTTTGACCAATAGGATTATTCGTTGTAGCATTAAACCATGCTATGTTGTAAGGGGAAGTTCCTCCTGTAACATCAAATGTGGTTGTACCATTACAAGCATTGAAACAATTTACATTAGTTGAGGTTTCAAGCAATGTTGTTAATGCTGTTGGTTCAATAATCGAAAACTGAATCGTATCGATACATCCGTTTTGATCAGTTACTCGGCAAAAATAATTCCCATCACATAAACTAGCGATAGAAATCCCTACCCCAATTGAAGTATTGGGCATTTGAAACCATTGAAAGGTATATCCACCTGTTCCTCCAATGGCAGAGGCAGACGCTGATCCGGTACATGCTGTATTACAAAGTACATCGACTGTATTCACTGTAAGAATTAATTCTGCAGGTTCAGTAATGGAAACAACACTTGAATTTTCAATACAACCATTATCATCCGTTACTTCTACAAAATAGTTTCCTGCACATACTCCATTTTCATTGGCTGAAGTTAAACCAGCCATTGGTATGCCTGTAGCAGCATTAAACCATTGGTAGTCATGCGTGCCTGTTCCACCAATAGAAACGGCACTTAAAGTACCAGTACAAGCAGCAAAACAAAGAATATTGGTGGAAGTTGGAGTGATAGTAATGGCAGGAGGTTGAGTAAGGATAATATTTGCCGATACATCTTGACATCCATTTGCATCTGTTACCTGAACGAAAAATGTGCCAGCACACATATTCGATGCATCTTCTGATGTTTGTCCAACTACAGGTAAACCGGTGGTAACATCAAACCATTGATAAGTATATGGCGGTGTACCATTAGCAGTTGAAATATTTATTGCGCCTGAACAAACACCATTACAAATCAAATTTGTTTTACTCACAAAAGTTAAAATAATTTTTAAGGGCTCTGTGATCGTTATTGATTGATTACCGATGCAGCCATTATTATCAGTAACGATGACGGAATAAGTTCCATCACAAAGATTGACAGTAGAATCTACTAATGGTCCTGGACCAACATCGCCATTGCTCCAAACAAAAGTATAAGGAGCTCCATTGCCTCCAGTAGGTGTAGAAGTAATTGTTCCATCACATACTCCGAAACAGGATGCATCGGTTTTTGATAAATTTGGGACAACTGGAGTAGGAGTTAGAATAAAAAAAGTGGTGTCAAAAACACATCCATTAAAATCTGTAATGGCTAAATCATTTTGACCAACACAAAGTAATGTTGCAACTCCAGTTGACTCACCTGTAGACCAAGCAAAGGTATACGGAGAAACACCACCAATAATAAAAGGAGCAGCTGTTCCATCGCAAACACCATTACAAGAAGGGTCAGTGCTCGTCCAAGAAAAAAGCGTAATTAATTCAGGTTCGGTAACACCAATGTTGGTATTGCAAGGAACATGGGTAGGAGCACTTCCTTGACCTAAATCAGTTACAACAACTGAATAAGTTCCTGCGTCTCTACCTGACCAACACTCAGCACCACTTCCAAACAAACCACTTGGACCGCCTACCCATACTACGTTAAATGGACCAACACCACCTACAATACTTACACAAACAGTAGCATCACTAGCACCATTACAGGTTACATTTTCACCATTATAATTTGTAGTTACAGAAGTAGTGATGGTAAATGGTGTTTGTCCTGGTCCAGTACCACAATTTTTTACAGTTTTTGGAGCCCCAACGTCATTGGTTAAATAAAATTGCCGGTCAAGAAGAACCGTTTTATTATTTAAGATTAAATGTTGTTGTAGGGCGTTTGAATATTCAACTGATAAATTGGTTTCAATTATAGAATTGGAGAAATCCACTAAACACAAAGTATTTTCTTCAATGGTAATTTTATTCGCAGAAATTATTTTACCAGAAGTTGTAAAATTACCAGAGATGAATTGCAAGGATTTATCTTGTAAATTTAAATCTGTCAATAATGAATAATTACCCGTGTTATTAAAAATCACATCAGCATTGAAAAAACTTTTGGTAGAAATTGTGTGGGAAGAATTACCTGTGAAAGTAAAGGTTCCAGCAATTAAGTTTCTGAAATTGGATTGTACATTCCAGTTACCTTTAATTTCAAAATCGATACGATTGTATGATTTTAATTTGAAGTATTGAGAATTTATAACATTAAAATTACGAATTGATTGATTTACTGAAACGGTAATTAGATTATGTCCATTTGTAGATTGGAAAGAATTCGAATCAAAATAAACATCATCATTGGAAGAAGGAATTCCTGCACCACCATTTCCACCAGAAGAAAATGACCAATGAGAACTTTCATTCCAATTACCATTACCTCCGACCCAATAGAAATTATTTGCTTGAAGTGAAACAAGCGTCAAACTGAATAAAACGGAAAGGAAAAGTTGTAAATGTTTTAGCATTGTCGAGTTGTACGATTATTAATCTTAAAATTCCGTAATTCGAATTTAGTGATAATTTTTAAATTAGGTCTTTTTTTAGAAGATGAAAGATGTTTTGATGGAGTTACCTATTGTGACAAAATCGGATTAAAATGGCTTAAGGGATGAATAAAATTAAAAAATCAACCATCAATCAAAAAACTGGACATGCCGCGGGATCATAACTTTGTTTAGGGCATGCGCTGATTCCCAGTATGATTTCATGAGTATTAGAACTGGCGAGACGAATTTTGGAGGTAGTGAAATCATACGCATAACCAAAAGAAAAATATTTTAAGAAATTTACCTTGCACATCAATGCAATGGCATCAGTATTTCTCCAAGTAGCTCCAAATTGAATATTTGTAGTATAATCAAAAAGCAGATTAACATCAATAGCAAGGGGTGCCCACGGAGCAAATTTTAATACGACAGATGGGGTAAGTGCTAAATCAGAACTTCGCGATGCCCATTTTTTTCCAGCCATCAAAACATAGTGATGAGCAAACTTAGTATCTGGAAAAATTTTAATTTTATTTTTTAATAATTGTGGCATAGTAAAACTGATGTATGAACTTCGATTTTCAGTATAATACAATAATCCAGGAGAAACATCAGGTACAATAAAAACAGCTTGTGAGCCAGAAATGGCATTATCAGGAGTTACTGCTAAAGTTACTTTGCTAGCATTAAATCGATATTGATCAAATCCTGCAAAAATTCCAAATGCAAATCTATTTCTTCTTCCCGCTTTAAAATTGATGGCATACGCCAATGAAACATGTGTTTTACTCACTGGGCCAATTCCGTCAGAATAAACATTAATTCCAGTCGCATGAAAACGATAAATACTTCCCCCTCTTTTACCTTTTGGAATACGAGCATGTAAGTTAGCAAAAGTAGTTTTAGGAGCTCCATCAAAACCCACCCATTGAGTTCGATAACCTAAACGCATATCTACACAATCATTGGTTCCGGCTACCGCTGGATTTATACCAAAATGATTAAATAAAAATTGTGAATATTGAGGAATTTGCTGAGCAAAACTCATCACAGGAATAAAAAATAATATAAAAAATATTTTTTTCATCAATATACAATTGTTACGGATCCGTGATAAATATCAGCATCAGATCCAGAATTTAAATCAATTACAAAAAAATAGGTGGAGGCTGGTAATTTTAACCCACCATTGGTTCCATCCCAAGGATTGGCATTAGAATAGCCTGTGGTTTTGTAAATTTTTTGTCCCCAACGATCATAAATATTTACTTCACAATTGGGATAATTTTCTATTCTTGAAATTTGCCATGTATCATTTGTTCCGTCACCATTTGGTGTAATGGTATTTGGAGCAACAACTAATTGAGCAACAACAATAGTTACTTCGTCTGTGGCAGTACAACCATTGGCAGTAACAGTTAGTAAATAGGTGGTCGTTGAATTAGGAGATGAAATAGGGTCAGAAATAGTTGGATTGCTTAATGTAGAAGTGGGCGTCCAAGAAAAAGTTCCACCTGAAGTTCCCGAACCATTTAAAACGGTTGATTCACCGGGAGCAATCATTTGGTCATTTCCTGCATCCGCAATAATTTCAGCAACAGCAATATTTACAGAATTGGATGTTGATGGTAAAGCACAAGCATCATCACAATTGGCAATAACTGAAATTTGCGCATCATTTGGTAATGAAAAAGTATTCGAATTTGATGTTGTTGTGGCAATCGTTATTCCGTCAACTACCCAATCAAATGTTCCATTGGCTGTGCAATTTGTAGTTGCAGTTACCGTTACTTGTTCTCCTTGACAAATATCAGTTTCAGATGAAATAATTGTTGTGGTGGGAGTAAAAGGTAATAGAATAGTTAAATTAGTTTGTGCTGATTCATCTGTATTTATTGCAACACAAGCATCATTACTAATCACTAAGCAAGTGATGATATCTCCAGAAGACAAGCTTCCAGACGTAAAAATGGCATTTCCACTATTTTGAACAGATGCACCATTAACAAAAAATTCATAGTTGGTAGAAGCTCCGCCATTGGTAACAGTAGAAGTAAAAGTAATCGCATCACCCGTACAGGCTGGATTTGGTGATTGGGACATAGTAACTACAGGTGTTAGGTTGGGTGGATTTTCAGTCACAATTGTTTGGGAAATTAAATAAGTACAACCACCAGCATCGGTAACAAGTATTTCATAAGTACCCGCAGCTAAATTGGAAAATACAGCTGAGCTTTGAGAAACACCACCATTCAAAGAATATTGAAAAGGGGCTGTTCCGTTCCCTACAATTACGGTAATTTCTCCTGTATTTTCTCCGCAATCCGAAGGAACAATTGTTGTGGTTACATTTGAAATTCCCGAAGCATTGGTAATTTCTGCAATCACAGTATCAGAACAAGTTAATTGATCAGAAATAATGATAGTGTAATTACCTGCAGGCAAATTAGAAAATGAATTCGAAGCTTGAGTTCCACCACCAACTAATAAATAGGAATAAGCAGGATTTCCTCCTGTTGTATTTACAATTTGTATTGTTCCATCATTTCCATTGCAAGTTGCGGGTGTAATATTTGCAGTTGAATTTTCTGGTCCATTATTTTGATTCACCAAATCTTCAGTAAAAAACAAACATCCATTTGCATCTTTCACTACTAGCGAATGTATTCCAGCCGATAATGAAGTGAAATTGGTAGCGGCTTGAAAATTTCCTCCATCCAATGAAAAAGTATAAGAAGATTGTCCGCCATCCACAGAATTCACAATAAAAGTTCCATCATTTGCACCGCATTCTGAAGGCGTTGTTGAAGTTAAAATTGTTGGATCTACAGCTGCACCACTTACTTCAATATTGAAATCACATTCGGCAGAATTAGTAATTCCTGTACCTGATAAATCTCCATTAATTTGAATATAATAAGTGGTATTTGGAAGTAATCCTGTGGCGTTTAATGTAAAATCTGTAGAAGTACCAACTTCACAATTAGAAACTGAAGTATAAGTTGATTCATCACAAGGGGTTCCCGCTTGAATAACTACAGCTTGTAAATCGGTGTCATATCCAGTTCCAATAAAACAAGAAATGTTTGAAATTATTACATCAGCACTTCCTCCAACAGAGTTGGTGAGAAAAGAAAACCAAATGGTGCGGTTAATGTCATAACAAAAATTTCCGGTAGCATTGGGGCCATCTGCACATCCTGGACAAATTTCCGTTCCAGCAGCAAAAGTAGTTCCGCTGAAAGTGGTATTGGGGCAAATATTTTGAGCATTCGAACAATCGTCATTGGTAGTTTGCGCTACTGATGATAAAATGGAAAAAAAACTCAAAAAAAGAAGACTAAGAAAATTTAAAAATCTCTTCATACCTATCCACGTCAAGGGCTTAAAGTTAGCCAAATATTTCAGAATAAACTCATTCGAGTGATGAAATGATGTTTTTTTTATTTGGATAAAAGATTAGCGATGACCATCTTAATTACTTATTTTTGAACGCTAAATAAATTTGGTACAATTCATGCTTTGCGTGATATAATAACAATTACATTTTTATGAAAAAGATTTACATTTTATTTCTGGCTTCATTTTGCCAGCTTATTTTGACAGACTCTAAAGCACAATTCATCAAATACGAAGATGATTCTGGATGGAAAATGGGTTTCAATTTATCGGGTAATTGGCAACAATCCGATATGAAAGCAAAAGCTGGACTTGGCTTTGGTTTCACCTTAGGAAATGCCCTATCACAAAAACCAGGCAAATTTTTTGCTTGGGATTGGGCCTACCGATATCAAGCTGGTTGGAATTATGGTTATGATGTAAATCGGGATACCAATTTTGTTACGGGCCCATTTGGTGGGAATAATACTACTTCACCCGAACTTAATTTTTACAAAGATAGTCTAGGTTTTATCCATAGAAATTACCGCGTCAATGTTCAAGAGCATAATCTTGAATTGATTTTAACTTTAAATAAATTAAGAGAGAGAACGGGAATTGTATTGTATGCATGGGGTGGTTTAGGATTTGTAGGATATAAAGTAAATACCAATCAAATAGATGAATTTGGTTTCAGTGGCGGTACTTATAACTATTCTAATTTGGATTCAGGTGCAGTAACTCAAGCAGATTTGAATTTTTTATGGGATAACACCTATGAAACAAATGCACTAAACAATGAAAATACGAGAGAATGGAAAATTTTACCATCAGCAGGTATTGGATTAGGTTATCAATTCTCACCTTATTTTACCATGGGTTGGGAACATAAAGTGACTTTTGCTATGAATGATTATATTGATGGAAAAATTTCATCTGTAGAAAATCATTCGGGAGGAACGCCTACTAACGATAGATTCCACTATACTGGAATTTATTTTCGATTCCATTTGATGCGAGCTACAGGTTATGTAAACAACAATAACAATAACTATAACTATAATTATAATACCAACACAAACACTAATACAAATACAACAACAAACATCACGAATACTACACCTGTAGAAAAACCGAGACCAATTGTTGATTTTACTAATCCAACGCCTTCATATGTTACTGTAAATAATCAAGTATATAATGTAATGGCTAATGTTTATAATGTAGATAATTCTTCTAACATTACTTTTAAACATAATGGAATAGAAAGTACATCATTTGCCTATAGCACCATTTCAAAAGAATTTCAAAGCCAAGTTATTTTGCAGCCGGGAAATAATATTTTTGAAATCAGAGCAGTAAATTCAGAAGGATATGACTATGAATCAAGAATTGTAATTTACGAAATTCCATTCGTTTCTACAGCTATACCTCCAGTGGTAACGATTACTAATCCTCCCTATTCACCTTATAACTCATCATCCAATACTTTTAATGTAACAGCGACTATTTTAAATATTGATAATTATTCTGCTATTACTCATAAGGTGAATGGCGTTTTAAATAATGGATTTACTTATAACGTAACCACCAAAAGTTTCTCTAATTTAATTACACTTAATCAAGGAAACAACACCATTGAAATTAAAGCAACCAATGCTGCAGGTCAAGATGTAAAGTATGCAACAATTGTTTATCAGCCAGTGCAAGTTCAATTGCCTCCGGTGGTAACTATTACCAATCCGGCTTTAAACCCGTATACCGTTTCTGTAAATAGCACAACCGTTGAAGCAAGTGTTTTAAATGTTGCTTCTGCTAATGATATAACATTGAGAATTAATGGAGCTTTAACCAGTGCTTTTACTTATAATGCTAGCACCAAACAAATGGTTATTGTTTCTAATTTAGTTGAAGGTGCCAATATTTTTGAAATCACAGGGACAAATGCAGTTGGAGCGGATTCAAAAAACACTACTATCATCTATGTAAAACCTCAAACTGAATTGCCTCCTGTGGTTACTTATGTTGATCCAACAAATAATCCACATTCAATAACTGTGAATTCTAAATTAGTAAAAGCAACAGTTTTAAATGTGGCTGCGGCATCAAATATTACAATAACGTTGAATGGAAATCCGGTAACTAATTTCAACTTTAATTCAGCAACAAAATTGATTAGTTTTACTGCCTCAAATTTAGCATTTGGTTCTAATGTGGTTAATATTACTGGAACAAATAATGTAGGAACCGATACAGAGGCCACTACCATTATTTATGAAAAGCCAAATGTAAATCCACTGCCCATAGTTACCATTACAAATCCAGCGCAAAATCCATATAATTCAAGTGTGGCTAATGTAACCATCGTTGCTTCTATTTTACATGTCAATGGAGCATCAGATGTTACATTTAAATTGAACGGGACTTTAAATTCAAACTTCAGTTATGATCCCACAACGGATATTTTTACAAGTAATATCACTTTATTAGACGGAAATAACACTATTGAAATTAAAGGAATCAATACGGTAGGGTCAGATACAGAAACAGCAACACTAATTTATACTAAGCCTTGTGATATTCCAACATTTAGTTTATTACAGCCATCGTCATCAACTTATAATACCTCTATAAATACACAAATTATTTTAGTAGTTGCCAATCATGTGAATAATCAATCACAAATTGATTTGAAGGTAAACGGAGTTGTTTCTTCTTTTAGTTTTGATCCAGCAACACATGTAATTACTGCAACGGCCAATTTGGTAGATGGAGATAATAATGTAACCATCACCGCAAATACTTCTTGTGGAACTGCAGTTTTACCAATGAATATTAGGTACACAAGACCTGTTCAACCACCAGTTGTAACCATTACCGATCCTTCTACTAATCCATATACAACTACAAACGCAACACATAATGTATTTGCAACGATTCAATATGTTAGCTCGGCATCCAATATAACTTTTAGAATTAACGGAGTAGCTTCATCTAATTTTACTTTTAACTCTTCTTCTACGCAATTTCAATCTAATGTTAGTTTAATTGCAGGTGCAAACGTGATTGAAATTACCGGAACAAACAATGATGGAGTAGATAGTAAAACAACCACTATAATTTATCAAGCGCCAACTGCAGTATGTTTAAATCCAGTAATTGCTTTATCTACGCCATCAGGAAACAATACCGTTTCTACCATTGGAAATGTGGGCGTAATTGCATTAATTCAAAATATTTCAGCAAATTCAAATATTGTTTTCAAACAAAACGGCACTGTAAAAACTACGACTTATGATTTAGCTACTGGATTGATGAATGCAGGAATTACCTTAAGTGACGGGAATAATAATTTTGAAATTATTGCGACTAATGATTGTGGTGTGACAAATTATAATTTTAGTATAACTTATAATCGTCCGTTAGTTCCACCAGTGGTAACTATTACTATTCCATCTCAAAACCCGTACACTTCATTAACGGCAAATACAATAATTAACGCAACTGTATTACATGTGAACTCTTCTTCAAATATTACATTCACTATTAATGGAACACCATCAACTGGATTTACTTATAATTCAAATACCAGTCAATTTGTTTCTAATTCCATTACTTTAAATACTGGTAATAATACATTTGTTATTACGGGCACTAATAATGATGGAACTGATAGCGAATCAACTGTAATTATTTATCAACCTTGTTTGGCGCCTGATGTGACTATATTAGAAAATGCACTTAATACCAATACAAATAATAATGCAACATCTCCATTCAGTTTCTCTGCGACTACAACCAATGTTACTATTTCAAATGAACTTTCTTTAACACAGAATGGCGTACAAATTCCATTTATATTTTCTAATGGAAATGTTACTGCAACCATTAATTTAGTGAATGGTTCGAATGTGATTGTTTTGACTGCAACGAATGCATGTGGTACAGATTCTGAAACTAAAACTGTTCCCTACCAAGGTTGTTTAGCGCCATTGATTGTTTTTGGCCATCCAGGCACTACAGGAACGATTGAAACAACAGCTCCTTATTTATTTGAGGCAGCACTTACTAATATGCCAAATAATGGAACGATTATTTTAAAGCATAATGGAAATACAGTTTCAGGTAGCAATTTTTTAAATGGTACTTTGTCTGCTAGCATAACATTAGTTCCAGGTTTAAATACCTTTTTATTAAAAGTGATTAATCCTTGTGGAACTGCTACAGAAACCACAAGTGTTACTTTACAACAATGTAATGTGCCCAATGTAACCATTAGTTCTCCATCGAACGGTTCAACAGTTACAACTAATTCAGTTAATGTTAGCGCTTCAATCACCAATGTTGCTGATGTTTCCGATATCCAAGCAACTGTAAACAATACAACGGTTGTTGGCAGCTTTTCAAATGGTAATTATTCATTTACCGCTAATCTAGTTGATGGAGCAAACGTAATTTCAATTTCTGCGCAAACAGATTGTGGAAGTGACGCTCAAACGGTAACTGTTAATGCAAATTTAGTTGTTACTCCTCCAGTAGATCCAATGATTACTATTTGTCATACACCTCCAGGAAATCCGAATAACAAACAAACATTGACGATTCCACAATCAGCATGGGCGGCTCACGAGGCACATGGCGATGTACTAGGAGAATGTGTTGAGGTAGTTCCTCCAGTAGATCCAATGATTACTATTTGTCACACACCTCCAGGAAATCCGAATAACAAACAAACGTTAACGATACCACAATCAGCATGGGCAGCTCACGAGGCACATGGCGATGTATTAGGAGAATGTCTTGAGGTAGTTCCACCAGTAGATCCAATGATTACTATTTGTCACACACCTCCAGGAAATCCAAATAACACACAAACGTTAACGATACCACAATCAGCATGGGCGGCTCACGAGGCACATGGCGATGTTTTAGGAGAATGTGTTGAGGTTCCACCGACAGATCCTGAAATTACGATTTGCCATCACCAAGGAAATTCTGGCAATACACAAACGATGACCATCCTTCAATCACAATGGGCTTCACATCAGGCACACGGTGATGAGTTGGGAGAATGCGCTCCAGTGATTGAAGAAAAGAAAATTAAGATTTGCCATATTCCTCCAGGGAACGAAGGTAATCCGCAGACAATTGAAATTCCTGAATCGGCTTGGGCAGCACACGAAGCGCATGGCGATGTATTAGGAGAATGTGTTGATTCTGGAAACGGAAACGGAAATGGAAACGGAAATGGAAAGAGTGGAGATTCTTCTGAAGAAGATGCTAAGAAAAAGGCAGCTGAAGTTGAAGCTAAACGTAAGGCGGAAGCAAAACTAAAAGCAGAGGAAGATGCAAAGAAAAAGGCAGCCGAAGAAGAATCTAGACGTAAGGCAAAAGAAGAAGCAGATAAAAAGGCGGGAGATGCTAAATTAAAAGCTGATGAAACTAAGCGTAAAGCAGCTGAAGAGGAAGCCAAACGTAAAGCGCAAGAAGATGCTAATAAAAGAGCAGCTGAAGTAGAAGCAAAACGAAAAGCCGATGAAGAAGCAAGTAAAAAGGCTAAAGAAGAGGCTGATCGTAATGAAGCAGAAAACGAATCAAAGCGCAAAGCAGAAAACGAAGCTAAGTTAAAAATTGAGAGAGAGAACAAACTTAAATCTGAGGAAGAAAAGAAGAAAAAGGAAGAGGAAAGTAAAAAAGCGGAGGAAAATACGAAGACCGAAGAAAATAAAAAGGAAGAAGAGGATAAAAAAACGGGTCCAAAAGTCGGAATAAAACCTCGATAATCCATTGAATGTCATTAAAAGGGTGGCAAAAAGTCACCCTTTTTTATTTGATTTCATAGTTGTTTTTATACTATTTATTGAAATTATTTTAATAACACTCAATTGTTTCTTATTTTCGCTTCCCGATTAAAATAATTGATAGTATGAAATAGCCATGTTGTAAACTTCCAAAAACACTAATGAATACATGATGGCGTATTCCATATGACCTTTAAAAAACAAAATTATAGACTTATGAAAAAGTACATTTCCATTTTTATTATTTCACTTTTAACATTCACTGCAAAAGCGGATGAAGGAATGTGGTTGTTGATGCACCTCAAAAAAATGAATTATGAGGATATGCAGAAAAGAGGATTAAAATTAACTGCAGATCAAATTTATGATGTCAATAATTCTTCATTAAAAGATGCGATTGTTTCTTTAGGTGGATTTTGTACTGGAGAAATTGTTTCTTCACAAGGTTTGATGTTAACCAATCATCACTGTGCTTTTGATGCGATTCAATCTCATTCAACTGTAGATCATGATTATTTAACAGATGGTTTTTGGGCAAAAACAAAAGCGGATGAACTTCCTGTTCCAGGACTGTTTGCCTCTTTTCTCGTAAGAATGGAAGATGTTTCGGGTGCTGTTTTAAATGGTGTTAAAGAGGATATGTCGGAAACAGATAGAGAAGCCATCATCAAAAAGAATTCAGCAAAAATTCAAAAAGATGCAGTGAATGGAACGGAATATACCACTGAATTGAAATCTTTCTATGACGGAAATGAATATTATCTTTTTGTTTATGAAGTTTTCAATGACGTACGATTAGTAGGCGCTCCCCCATCTGCCATTGGTAAATTTGGTGGAGATACGGATAATTGGATGTGGCCACGTCATACTGGAGATTTTGGAATGTTCCGTGTTTATGCTAATAAAGATAATAAGCCAGCTGAATTTTCTAAAGATAATGTACCTTATAAACCAAAACATCATTTACCTATTTCTCTCAATGGAGTAGAAGAAGGCGACTACGCAATGATCATGGGTTATCCCGGAAATACTGATCGTTATTTATCTTCTTATGGAGTAAAATCGGCAATTGAAAAGGATCAACCTGCCAGAGTGAAAATTAGAGCGAAAAAGTTGGAGTTGATGAAAGAAGATATGAATAAAAGTGATGCAATAAGAATTCAATATGCTTCTAACTATGCCCAAGTAAGTAACTACTGGAAATATTTTATTGGACAAACGCGAGGATTAAAAAGACTAGATGTTTTCGATAAGAAGAAGGCAGAAGAAGATGAATTCATGAAATGGGTAAATGCAGATTCTGATCGAAAGAAAAAATACGGAAACGTTATAAATGATATTGCAGAAGCTTATGCAGGATTAGATAAAATGGTGATGCCAAATGTTTACTTAACTGAATGTATTATTGGAATTGAATTGAATAATTTATTTCTAAAAATCATTTACCCTTATTTAGTTTTACAACAAGAAGGAACAGATGACGCAGCTAAAAAAGAAACTGCAAAGGCTCAATTTGAATCTGCTCGTGCTGATATCGATGATTATTTTAAAAATCACAATGCCGCCACTGATATGAAAATTATGACAGCCATGTTGGAGATGTATTACAAAGACATCGACCCGGTTTATCATGTAAAAGAGTTAACTGATATTCATAAGAAGAACAAAGGCGATTTCAAAAAATTTGTAGAAGCTTATTATAAGAAATCTGTTTTTACTGATAAAGCTAGATTAGAAAAATTCATGCTAAATCCAGATTTAAAAGTTTTTCAAAAAGATCAAGGATTTATGATGTTCTGGAGTTTTATTATGTTATGGCAAGGAACTTTAAGCACTGAATCTGCTCCATTTGAAACGCAATTAGAAAAAGCAACAAGATTATATGTGGAAGGAATTCGTTTAATGAACCCAGAAAAAACATATTCGGCAAATGCCAACTCAACTATGAGATTAACTTACGGAAATGTTTTGGATTATAAACCTCAAGATGGATTGATGGCACATTATTACACTACCATTGATGGAATTATGGAGAAAGAAGACCCAAAGAATGATGAATTTATTGTTCCAGCTAAATTGAAAAGCTTGTGGGAGAAAAAAGATTACGGTCAATATGCAGATGAAAATGGAAATCTTCGAGTTGGATTTATTTCAAACACGGATATTACTGGAGGAAATTCAGGAAGCCCAGTGATTAATGCTAAAGGAGAATTAATCGGAACAGCATTTGATGGAAATTGGGAAGCAATGAGTGGGGATATTGCTTTTGAACCAAATTTACAACGTACGATTTCTGTTGATGTGCGCTACACACTTTTTATCATTGATAAATTTGCAGGAGCAAAACATTTGATTGATGAAATGACAATCGTTAAGGATGATTCTCGTGAGAAAGAGAAAAAAGAAACAATGGAAAAATATTTAGCATTGATAGATTTAGGCGATGCAGAATACGAGCACAAACATTGGAGTGAAGCAAAAGCAATGTATCAGGTAGCCTTAGAAGTTAAGCCTGGTGATGAATATGCAACACGTAAATTAGCTGAAGTAGAAGAGAAAATGAAAGCTACTTCAAGTGAAGATGTAAAAGTTAGTCCGAAAGGAATTAATACTTCTAGATCGAATGTAAAAACACAGAAATGATTGTAGAAATTGAGAATTAAGATAATGAATTTTCTCATTCCAAATAGGGAATAAATTTAGGAGCAGCAATGCTCCTTTTTTTTGGATTTTATTTTCAAATCAAAACTTATGATTTGCCCGAAGAGATTTGCGAGAAGGTTGTTTACCTGAGTAAGGAGAAGAATGAATAGGCGTTTTTGCTAAAATAAAAAAAGGGAACTTTCGCTCCCTTTAAAAATAATATTCATTTTATAATTCATCCTTCTATACGTACTTCGAAGACTTGTTCTATTCAAGATGACCTCAGTTTAAAATTACAATGTACCTCTTTTCTCCTGCTCTCTCTCTATAGATTCAAAAAGCGCTTTGAAGTTTCCGGCACCAAAACCTTTCGCTCCCATTCGCTGAATGATTTCAAAAAATAGAGTAGGGCGATCTTCAACGGGCTTTGTAAATATTTGCAATAAATATCCTTCTTCATCTGCATCTACGAGAATGCATAATTCCTGTAATTTAGAAATATCCTCTTTCATAATGCTCATATGCACGCCTAATCTGCGTGGAATATCGTCATAATAGGCTTG
Organism: Chryseobacterium gleum; assembly: GCA_945865695.1. GTDB lineage: Bacteria > Bacteroidota > Bacteroidia > Flavobacteriales_D > UBA2798 > CAMBFX01. The sequence goes on from CAMBFX010000007.1 coordinate 30,613, forward strand.
AGGAGGAGGAGGTAAAAATTCTACGCCTCTTGCCTTTAATTCCCCAACTGTTGTAATGATATCATCGGTAGCTACTGCGATATGTTGAGCACCTGATCCTTCATAAAAATCAATATACTCTTCAATCTGTGATTTCTTTTTTCCTTTTGCTGGTTCGTTAATCGGAAATTTAATTCTTCCATTTCCATTGCTCATCACCTTACTCATCAAAGCAGAATATTCAGTCGTGATTTGTTTATCATCGAATGTAAGGAAGTTTACAAATCCCATTACATCTTCATACCATTTTACCCATTGATTCATTTCGCCCCACCCTACATTTCCTACCATGTGATCTATAAATTTTAAACCAACCGCAGATGGATTATAATCCGATTTCCATTCTTTGTATCCCGGTAAAAAAGGACCGGTATAATTTTTTCTCTCTACAAACATGTGAACGGTTTCTCCGTAAGTATAAATTCCAGCTCTCACCACTTCACCGTGTTCATCTTTTTCAACTGTTGGTTCCATGAAAACTTTCGCTCCACGCTTTGTAGTTTCTTCAAAAGATTTACGTGCATCTTCTACCCAAAGTGCAATTACTTTCACTCCATCACCGTGTTTTTTTACATGTTCACCAATAGGAGAATTACTATTCAAAGCAGTAGTCAACACCAATCTGATTTTTCCTTGTGATAAAACATAAGAGGCACGATCTTTCAATCCTGTTTCTAATCCCGCATAGGCATGCGATTGAAATCCGAATGCTGTTTTATAAAAGTGAGCAGATTGTTTTGCGTTTCCTACGTAAAATTCTACATAATCGGTTCCTAATAACGGTAAAAAGTCTTGTGCTCCCTCGAAGATTTTTTCGAGACCGTATTCAACGTTTTTTATTTCTTTACTCATAATGTTTTTTATTAGCGGATTGGTCAATTAGCGAATTAGCTAATGAAAGACCAATTCCTGTTATTTTTTAATTGTTTTTAATTTTTTAGATGAGGCAATTATTTTTGTTAATATTTTAGAAATTGACTGTTGTTTTTTTAGAATTTCTTCTGGATTTGGGTATGATTTAGAATGTTTACATAATAACAACCAATATTCAGTTTCGTCTGCTTCTTTCGCTGCGATTTTCAATTTATGAATAAAATCTGCTTTGCTTTCCGCATTTTGTGCTTCCATTATATTCGCACCGATGCTTGTACCTGATCTAAATAATTGATTTCCTCTATTATATTTTCTTCTTTTTTCCAATTCTTCAGAAAACTCAACAATCTCTAATGCAAATTCAAATGAAAGTTTCACAATCATATTGTCTTTGTATTTCGGATTCTCAATCATTTTTTAATTATTTTAAGTTCTAACTCCGTTTTCTTCCATTAGCTAATCAAAAGATCAGCTAATTTGCTAATTATTTTCCGTTTTCTTCCATTCGCTAATTAACACATTCGCTAATCCGCTAATTTTTATTTTTCTACCCAGCTCTTGTAATAAACCCCATCATCAATACCCATAGCAGCTTTAGTGACTTTTAGTGGTCTAAAAGTATCCACCATTACTGCTAATTCTTGTGTTTCTTTTTGGCCTATACTTCTTTCCATTGCTCCTGGAGCTGGTCCATGAGGAATTCCTTTTGGATGCAAAGTGATATGTCCTTGTTCAATATTATTTCTACTCATGAAATCTCCATCTACATAGTATAAAACTTCATCGCTGTCAATATTACTATGATTGTAGGGTGCAGGAATAGACAACGGATGATAATCGTACAAGCGCGGACAGAAAGAACAAACTACATATGATCCTGTCTCGAATGTTTGATGCACTGGAGGTGGTTGATGTACTCTTCCTGTAATTGGTTCAAAATTGTGAATAGAAAATCCATAAGGGAAATTGTAGCCATCCCAACCAACTACGTCAAATGGATGCGTGGCGTAAACCACTTCATGCAACATTCCTTCTTTTTTTATTTTGATAAGGAAATCACCTTTTTCATCGTGTGTTTCTAAATCAGTGGGAAGTTTGAAATCACGTTCACAATAGGGAGAATGTTCCAATAATTGTCCATGAGAATTTTTATAACGCTTCGGAGAATAAATCGGATCAAAAGATTCTAAATATAAAAGACGATTATCTTCTGTTTCAAAATCGATTTGATAAATCATTCCTCTCGGAATAATTAAATAATCTCCGTATTCAAATGAAATGTTTCCTAAAAATGTTCTGAGCTTTCCTTTTCCTTTATGAATAAAAAGCATTTCATCGGCATCTGCGTTTTTATAGAAATAACTGCGCAAAGATTTTTTTGGTGCAGCAAGCCCGAGCCAAACATCATTATTAATTAATAATGGAACGCGGCTTTCTAAAAAATCATCCGTTGGTTTAATTTCAAAACCTTTTAATAAGAGTGCTTTGATATTTTTATCAATGGCGATTTCGGGTGTTGCGTTTTTTGAACTAAGAATTTCCTTCACCTGTGTTGGACGATGCACATGATAGAGTAGAGAAGACATTCCCGAAAAACCTTCGGTACCGAAAAGTTGTTCGTAGTAATATTTCCCGTTCTTCTGTTGAAAAACAGTATGTCGTTTTTGCGGGAAGGAACCGAGTTTATGATAGATGGGCATAAATTATTTGTTGATTTAATGAAATGAAAAATTCGAATTGAAGAAGCATATAAATTTAAGTAAGTTAAAACTTCATTAAATCATACTTCAATAAATCATAATTGATTTCACTCCGGGTTTCTACGGTTCACTCGTTTGAAATCGATGATATGATAAAGTTTAGTTTTCATGTTACTTACAAAAATAGCAAAAAAAACAGCAGCTTAGGCGTGTCTAAAATCATTACAAAGGGCTGATTATAATCATTTTTCAAAAAAACTATAAAAATAGTTGTATAACTAAAAACTTAGTTATACCTTTGTAAGGTCATGGAACTAAAAGAACTTACTAAAGCAGAGGAAGAGGTAATGCAAGTACTCTGGAAAAACAAAAAAGGTTTTGTTAAGGAATTATTGGAAGAATTTCCTGAACCGAAGCCTGCATATAATACGGTATCAACCATTGTCCGTATTCTCGAAACAAAAGGATTTGTGGATCATAAAGCATACGGTAAAACACATGAATATTTTCCATTAGTAGGTAAGGATGAGTATTCTGATTTTATGATGAATTCGATGATGAAAAATTATTTTGGAAATTCTGTAAAAAAAATGGTTTCTTATTTTGCCAAGAACAATAAATTATCTTTAAAAGAGTTAGATGATATATTAAAGGAATTTAAAAGGAAGTAATTATGATACAGGAAATTTTGATTTATTCATTGGAATCGGCCATGATTTTTTCATTGTTGTTTATTCCTTATCTTTTTATTAAAAACGATACTTTTTTTTACGAGGAATCGTATTTATCTCTTAATTTCTATGGTGATTTCTTTGGTTTTTCCATTGATTAATTTGGAGGTAGAAGTTTCGAATACTGAAAAACCGATTGCATTTATTTTAGATCAAGTAAATATTTCTTCGCAAATCGAAAATGTAACCAATGAAATTTCGATTTTACCAATGTTGAATTGGTTTTTGATATTAGTTGGATTAATATTTTTAATTCGTGTATTTTATGCGATAATTAAAATCATGAGATTGATAGTTCAGAATCCGAAGGAAAAAAATAAATCAGAAACAATTGTTTGGTTGAAGGAAGGTGGAGATTTTTCATTCTTCAAGCATATTTTTTTAGTTAAGGAAAAATATCATCCCTATATACTAGAGCATGAGCGTGTGCATGTGAAACGTGGACATAGTTTTGATATTTTATTTTTCGAGTTAATAAAATGTTTTCAGTGGTTTAATCCGTTTGTATGGATGGCCGCACGTGAATTAAAGGTGCAGCATGAGTATGAGGCCGACTTTGTTGCTTCTTTGGTAAACAAAAATGAGTATCAAGCATTACTTCTCTCTTCCGTTTTAGAAGTTGACTTGGTTCCAATGACAAATTCATTTCATTGTTTAACCATTAAAAAAAGATTCACTATGATGAACAAAAAAAGAAGTGGCAAAATTGCTACTGCAAAATCGTTGATTGCATTACCTTTTGCTTTGTTGGCATTCGGAATGTTTGCATTAAATCCAATTGCAAATTCAATTTCATTTCCTAAAGCAAATAGTGTTGTAGGAGGAGAAGAAGGTGAAGTTGTGCAACCTGAATTTAAAGGAGGAATGGAAGCATTAGTAAAATTTCTTTCGGAAAATATCAAGTATCCAGAGAAAGCGAAGACGGATAATGTAAGCGGAAAAGTTTATGTTTCATTTGTAATTTCCAAATCCGGAAAAGTTAAAGATGCAAAAGTGATTAAGAGCTTGAGTTCCGAAATTGATGCAGAAGCATTGCGTGTAATTAATGCAATGCCTGATTGGACACCGGGTACAAAGGATGGGAAGAAGGCAGATGTAGAGATGAAATTGCCTATTAATTTCCAATTGTAAGAAATCACGCAAGGATGCGAAAAACGCTAAGTTGATCGGATAATTTCTCTGAGTTCTTTGCGTCTCTGCTGTTTTTTCATTCTTAATATTTTTTATAAGCTGAATAGAATTATATTTGACTTATGAAATTTCCTCCCTGTCAAGCCATCACTCCCAAAGGAAGAGCAACACTCGCTCTTTTGGATTTTGTTTTTGGTTTGCTCGCGATTTTTTATGGAAAAAAATGGAAATACACCTTAAAGGATTTTGAGGAAGATCCATTATATTTTACTTGGAAGGATTCGCTTTATTTGGGAAATAAATATTATTTCAGAGAGCCAATTCGGCGTCATACTGAACTCTATTGGAGCATTCACTCTGAACTTGTTTCAGAGTCTCACGTAATTAAACACAAACCCCCTACAGGTTCCGTCTCCATCTCCCTCGGAGGTGATCTCATGCCCTTTGAACTCATCAATAAAAATACTTGTAAAAATCTTTGGGAGGATTGCGGGGAATTTTTCTTTTCATCGGATATTGTTTTTGCGAATTTGGAAACTCCCATTGATAAAACGAAACCGGTTTCATTAGTTCCCGAAGTAATGTTGAATGATATGCATTTCAATAGTAACGAAGAAATGTTTGAAATCTTCAATGGAAATGGAAAATTTAAAGGTTACGATGTTTTATCGGTGGCGAATAATCATTCATTAGATCAAGGGAAAGAAGGATTACATAATACGATGAAATTTTTGCAAGAGAAAAATATTCTCACGTGTGGTGCGGCATTTTCTTCAGAAGCAATAAATGATTTTCCGATTCTCCAACGAAAAGGAATTTCATTTGCGTTTTTAGCGTATACATTTTCATTGAACAAATTTTCTTGCGGGGATGAACCTTGGTTATGCAATCATCTTCGATTGAATAAACGCGGAGAAGATTTTTCATTGATTAAAAAACAAACGGAAATTGCGCGTTCTCGTGGAGCAGAAATAGTAATTCTTTCTCTACACATGGGCAATGCCTATCAACCTTTTCCCGATGAACATATTGTAGAAAATGTGCATCGCATCGCCAAAGAAACCGAAGCAGAAGTGATTGTTTGTAATCATGCGCATAATGTGCAGCCGTATGAATTATTTACTTGGAAGAATTTAAATAATGAAGAAAAACATTCTTTAATTTTTTACGCACTCGGAGATTTTGTGGCTTATGATATTTATAACAAAGCACATATTTCATTAATGGTGAAATTATATTTCTCAAGGGACGATGGAAAAGTGTTTATGCATGAACCAACTATTTTACCAGTGAAGATGGAAGCAGAATGGGAGGGAAAGAATAAGATTAAAGGGTTGAAGTTTGGATTTTCAAAATAATCTTTTTATTTTTATCATTACTATTGTCCATGAAGCAAATTAACGTAAATATACCAGATACTAAATTGAAGTTTTTTTTCAAACTATTGAAAGAGCTTGGCTTTGTAAAAATTTCAGCTAACCACTACGAATTGAAAGAGGATTTAACTAAAGGTTCAAAAAAGTTTTCTAAAAGTAAAACCTATACACAAACTAAAATGTCTTCTTCGAATGTTTCTGAACCTGAATTCAAATATGAAATCACTTCTGAAGCTCCATCAATGGAGACAAGTATTGTAAAAAGGAATAATCAAAAGCAATCCAAAATCGGTAAGAAAGAACGCGATTTGGTGACAAAAAGAATAAAATCGGCAAAGAAGAGTGATTTTATCCCATTAGAAAAATTTGAAAAACAAATGCGAAAGAAACTTGGGTACAAAAAATAGGTACAAGGTTATAATTTTAAAACAAGCTTCAGCCGATTTAGAATCTTCGGATGTTTATTTCAGACAATTCAGCGAAGCAACTGCATTGAAATTATTCGAATCCGTTATGGAACATTTGAAAACTTTAGAATTCAATCCCTTTTTCGAAATCAGATATGATAATGTAAGAGTTTTGCCAGTAAAAGGAATGAAACATAACATTCATTTTACTTTGGATGAAAATCGAAAAATTATTCGGGTTTATGCGATAGTTTCTTCATATTGAAAACCATTTAATGCAAAAACGAGGAAGAAATGAAAGTCAAACCCATCCGAACCAAAACTGATTAGAAAAATGCACTTAAACGCATTGATGAATTGATTATGATTCTTTCGAATGATAAATTAAAAACTTATAATCAATCTATCCGACAAAAGAAAGGAAAATTGGTTTCGGATAAAATCATTTTGAAAAATCCTAAAAAGGGAACTGCAATCTATGACGAGCTTGATGTTTTAGGAACGTTGGTGGCCGCCTATGAAGAAATTCATTATCCAATTGAAGCACCCGATCCAATTGCAGCAGTGAAATTCATGATGGAAGAAAATGGATTAAAACAACAAGATCTTGTTCCCTATTTCGGAAGTAAAGGATTAGTGTCTGATTTTTTCAACGGAAACAGAACACTTTCTATTCGAATTATAAAATCTCTGCATAAAAATTTCGGAATGCCTTATGAGGTTTTGATGGGGTGAAAATAGATTGAAATTTTAATTAACCACCGGCCACAACACCACACCGGCAAAAATCAAAAAAGCTATTCCTGAAACCACATTCACAATCGTCATGGCGCGTTCATCTAAAAATCTTTTCAATTTCGAAGCGCTATAAGAAATTAAAATCTCCGTTAAAAAAATTGCCAGAATCGTTCCGCTGAAATAAACAATCATTCTTGTTGTGGTATAGTTATCTGAATTATGAAGCGTAGTAGAAATTCCAACCCACATAAAAAAATTGGCGGGATTGATGGCATTTAAAACAAATCCGTTTACCATATACATCGGTACGGTCATTTTTTTTGTTTTAGGATAAAATGTTACCACTTTCTTTTTGAAAATACTGAATAGCCCGATAAAAATTAAAAGACAAGCTCCCACAATTCGCACAATGATTTCGGTGGTTCCTCCTTGAGGAATCAAATACGAATTTAAAGAGCTAAGAAAAATTAAAATTATATCGGATATGATAACTCCTAATGCAATCGCTATCCCGCTCTTAAAACCATTATCAATGCTGTTCTGGATGAGATAAAAGAAAATGGTGCCTAACATCGTGCTGAGCACAAAACCGGTTCCGAAGCCATTTAAGAAAGAAGTGATCAAGTAAAAAGTTTAGGTTACGAAGCTAAGAAAAATCTAACCACAGATAAAATTTAAAGAGATAAACCGCAGAGGCGCAGAGAAGCGCGGAGGAAAAAGCATTTTGAATAATTAGAATTAATGCAAATAGCGAATTAGAAAAAATCTGTGGCTCTCTGCGCCTTTGCGGTTAAAAATAATTTATTTTCTGAAAAACCCCCACTTTGAAAAAAGTGAAGTTTTCTTCTTGCAACGCTTGATATGATTATTCAAATCATTCACCAGTTTATCATTTAAACAATAAGAAATTGCTTTTTTATAGAAAGTAATCGCTTTTTTATATTCACCGCGCAATTCATACAATGAACCGAATTCATCATAGACATTGCATTTGTTCATGCCTTTTATTTTTAACGCTCTATTGAGTAAATTTTCCAATTCATCCAAACGATCTTCGTCACGCAACAAATAAGAATAATTGATATACGATGGAGTATATTCTGGATCAAATTTCATTGCCAATAAATAATGCTTTTCTGCAATACGATTATCTTGGTAACGGTTTTTATACAACCATCCCAAATGATTATGCGCTCTGCCAAATGAAGGTTCTTCTTGAAGAATTTGTTCCAACATTTTTTTTCCTTCGGTATGATCACCGGCATCGAAAGCTTTATCAGCTTCCAAAAATAAATCCTCTATTTCACGTGTCGTTTGCATATTTCTAAGACTGGGGAAAGCCAGTTTGGTTGCCTCTAAAATAAGGAAATAATTATTGATTATTCAATATTGATTATTGAAATTCAACAGGTCGCCCCGATGGGGCTTTGGTGAACCTATCTAATTTTGATTCTACAAACAGTTCACTCCTACGGAGTTCCTTTAGCTTTTAGTTCCGTAGGAACGACCTGTTTGTAGCATTTTTTTTCATTGGTATTTTGAGCTCCATAGGAGCGACCTGTTTCTTAATTCTTACCTTTGCAACATGTCAATTATTCTCCATATCGAAACCTCGACCAAGGCTTGTTCAGTTGCAATAGCCGAGGGCGGACATTTGTTAGCCAGTGACTTCCGTTTGTTTGAGCATTATGCTCATGCCGAAACAGTGAACCCGATGATTCAATCGGTAATGAAAGAAGCTAAACGAAATTTCAAGGATTTGGAAGCTATTGCGGTAAGTTCTGGACCAGGTTCATACACTGGTTTGCGAATTGGAATCAGTTCGGCCAAGGGTTTTTGTTATGGTTTAGAAATTCCTTTAATCGCGATTTCTTCTTTAGAAATAATGGCTGTGGCTGGTAAAAACTATGAAGGGAAACACGAGAATGCAGTTTTAGTTCCAATGATGGACGCTCGAAGAATGGAAGTTTATTCGGCCACTTTTGATAAAGATTTAAAACGAATAGATAACGACAAAGCGATTGTTGTGGATGAAAATTTTACGACTCGTTTTGAAGGCGAAAAAATTTATTATTTCGGAGATGGAATGGAGAAATGTAAATCCATTTTAGAAAATGATTCTCGTTCTGTTTTCATTGATGCGATTTATCCTGATGCAAAAAATATGATTCAACTTTCATTGGAGAAATTCAGGAGTTCGGAGTTTGAGGATTTGGCTTATTTTGAACCGGATTATTTGAAGGAGTTTAATAGTCACAAATAGTTTTTTGAAGAAGCCACAGATGGCACAGATTTCACAGATGAAGAATATGAAGAACTGATATTGGAAAAGATTTTCAGGAATTATTTTAATAATGCGCTTACGCTTGCGCAGAAGCTTCAGCGTAGGCGCACGCGAATATTTTTGCCGCAGATTTACTCATTTACTATTTCTTTTTAATTGAATTCTTGAGAAAAGTTAAATGATTTACGCGGATTTTGAAATCCAAAAAAAATTAAAATCAACCGATGTATTTATTCCCGTTGGTCATGATAATGTTCATCCTTAAAATCCGTGCAATCCGCTGCAAAAACGAAGATTGTCGAAGGCAATTAAATCGGTGTTAATCTAATTTCCATTCTTTTATTTCATCTGTGAAATCTGTGCCATCTGTGGCAAAAAAATAAATTTGTCGCAAGAAAAAATCCTCCTCCACTAAATTTTCGCGGCAAAGAAAAACCCTGTAGCCGAAGGCGTACAGGGTTCAAAAATTATCATTGTAAAAAATTACTCCGCCAAAATAATCACCTTGTTTTTCAAAACTTCCACAACGCCACCGTTCACTTCAAAATTTTGATTGCCTTCTGCACTTTCAATTTTAATCGTTCCTTTTCTAAGAACAGTGATAATGGGTGCGTGATCTTCTAAAATTCCCAATGAGCCATCTTTTCCAGGAAGAGAAATGTATTTCACTTTTCCACTGAAAATGTTTTTATCGGGTGATAAGATATCTAATTGCATACTTTTAAAATTAAGCTCCGGCTTCTGCCATCATTTTCTTTCCTTTTGCAATCGCTTCTTCAATATTTCCTACCAAGTTGAAAGCAGCTTCAGGATACTGATCTACTTCTCCGTTAATAATCATATTGAATCCTTTGATGGTTTCTTCAATTGGAACCATTACACCTTTTAATCCGGTGAATTGCTCAGCAACGTGGAAAGGTTGTGACAAGAAACGTTGTACACGTCTTGCACGGTGAACCACTTTTTTATCTTCGTCAGAAAGTTCATCCATACCCAAAATAGCAATGATATCTTGCAATTCTTTGTAACGTTGAAGAATTTCTTTTACGTTTTGCGTACAAGTATAATGTGCAGCACCAACAATCTCTGGAGTTAAAATTCTAGAAGTAGAATCTAATGGATCTACTGCTGGATAAATTCCTAACTCGGCAATTTTACGAGACAATACGGTTGTTGCATCTAAGTGAGCAAAGGTTGTTGCAGGAGCTGGATCTGTTAAGTCATCTGCAGGAACGTAAACCGCTTGTACAGATGTAATCGAACCACGCTTCGTTGAAGTAATACGTTCTTGCATTGCACCCATTTCGGAAGCAAGTGTTGGTTGGTAACCTACCGCTGATGGCATACGACCTAAAAGTGCCGATACCTCAGAACCTGCCTGTGTAAAACGGAAAATATTATCAATGAAGAATAAAATATCACGTCCACCAGATTGCTCATCACCGTCACGGAAATGCTCAGCCAATGTTAATCCAGATAAAGCCACACGAGCACGCGCCCCAGGAGGCTCGTTCATTTGTCCGAATACGAATGTTGCTTTTGATTCCAACAATGCTTTTTCATCCACTTTAGAAAGATCCCATCCACCCGCGTGTAATGATTTCATAAATTCGTCACCGTATTTCACGATGCCCGCTTCAATCATCTCTCTTAATAAGTCATTCCCTTCACGAGTTCTTTCTCCAACGCCGGCAAAAACTGAATATCCTTCGTATCCTTTTGCGATATTATTAATCAACTCTTGAATCAATACTGTTTTTCCAACACCAGCACCACCAAATAAACCGATTTTTCCACCTTTTGCGTAAGGCTCAATCAAATCGATTACTTTGATACCGGTAAATAATACTTCGGTAGCAGTTGAAAGATCTTCGAATCTTGGAGCTGCACGGTGAATTGATTTTCCTCCTTCTTTAGATACTTGAGTAATTCCATCAATTGCATCACCTACAACATTAAATAGACGTCCTTTGATTTTATCACTTGCAGGCATTAAGATGGGGCTTCCTGTAGAAAGAACTTTCATTCCTCTTCTCAAACCATCAGTAGATTCCATCGAAATGGTTCTAACAGTATCTTCACCAACGTGTTGTTGTGTTTCTAGAACCACAACGGTTCCGTTTTCTTTCGTTACTTCTAACGCATCCAGGATGTTAGGTAACTTAGCTCCGTTTTCGAAACTAACGTCAACTACTGGTCCGATTACCTGGGAGATTTTTCCAAATACCTGAGACATATTTTCTGTTTTAATTAAAGATTCTTTATTCGGGCGCAAATGTAATAATTCTAATAATATTTAAGGATTGAATGTTGATATATATTTTTCCTAATTTTGATTAGGTTTTTGTCCTATTCAAACTAAGACACCAAAACATTGAATTACTTGTTTATCCGTAAAAAAAGAAAGAATTTAAGTGAAGATTTACACTAGTCTTAGTCAGTTTAAGAATGTTAATAATCCTGTTTTAACCACCGGAACCTTTGACGGAGTTCATCTTGGACATAAAAAAATATTGCGTCAGTTGCGTTTGGCGGCCGATCATTTGGTTGGAGAAACCGTTTTGTTTACGTTTCATCCACATCCTCGAATGGTTTTGTTTCCGGATGATCATAATTTGAAATTATTAAATACAGAGAGAGAAAAAATAGAACAATTAGAAAAAGCAGGTTTGCAACATTTAATACTTTTTCCGTTTACCTTGGAATTTTCTCGAATGAGTGCTACCGAATTTGTGCGTGATATTCTGGTCAATCAATTAAAAGTAAAAAAACTGATTATTGGATACGATCATCATTTTGGAAGAAACAGAGAAGGTTCGGCAGA
>CAMBFX010000008.1 GCA_945865695.1 Chryseobacterium gleum
TCTAGATAATCAATCTCGATAGAAGCATTAATAAAATTTATTATTCTTTTTCGAATTCCCATAAAATTTTTGGACATGTAAAACCAGGTAAAACATCAAATGAATAAGAACTTATTCCTTCAACTTCTACAATACTAAATTCCAAAACATCAATTGGAAATAATATAATACGTTGAGCATTGACATCCGAAATAAGTCTTATTTTATAACTGTCTTTATTGAAAAAATCTTTAGGTAATTTAATCTTGTAAACATAGGTTCCTATTTCTTTCAAACCAGGTTCAATATTATGTGAAGTGGATGTAAACATGATATCATCAGCTAACGTTAAAACTTGTAAATTAAATCGAAAATTTCGTACTGGGGTATTTAGTTTAATTAGACAAGAAATTTCAATTTCTTCATTTGAAGAAAATGAGTTTTTCAATTGGGATTTTGATTGAATACTAACTTCATGAAGTTCTAATTCCTTATTACCTGGGAAATTTTCTAACCATCTAATTTTTGAATCTTGCTTTTCACCACCAGCCATACTCGACTCATTATACTTTTTTATAGTTGATTCTATATCACCTTGAAATGTTTGACGTCCATTTTCCAATAATAAACCTTGAGTACATAACCTTCGCAGGCTGGCTAAATTATGACTAACAAAAAGTACTGTTCGTCCACCATTAGCACTTACTTCTTTCATTTTACCAATGGCCTTTTTCTGAAATTCGGCATCTCCAACAGCCAAAACTTCATCTACAACTAATATTTCAGGCTCTAAATGGGCAGCAACAGCAAAACCTAAGCGAACACGCATACCGCTTGAATACCTTTTTACTGGAGTATCAATAAAGTTTGCTACCCCCGAGAATTCAACTATTTCGTCAAATTTTTTCACTATCTCACTTTTTTTCATTCCTAAAATGGATCCATTCAAAAAAATATTTTCACGGCCGGATAATTCTGGATGAAAACCTGTTCCAACCTCCAATAAAGAAGCTATTCTACCTTTAATTTTCAATTGTCCTGTAGAAGGAGAGGTAATGCCTGAAAGAATTTTCAATAAGGTTGATTTGCCTGCTCCATTACGCCCAATAATACCTAAAATTTCACCTTTCTCTACTGAAAATGAAATATCTTTTAAAGCCCAAATATTTTCAGCACCTTTTATGTCTCTTTTATTTTCTACAGCGACTTTCAATAGAGGATCCTCTTTCCCCTTTAAACTCGCCATCCATCTTTGAATATCTTGTGTAAATGAACCTGTACCAATTTTTCCCAATCGATAGTGTTTAGAAATAAGTTCTGCCTGAATTACTATATTCTTACTCATAATTAAATTGTATCAATAAAGCTCTTCTGCACTCTCGAAAACAATAATAATCCAGCAAACCAAAAAGCTATTGCTGAACAAATACTAATCAATAAAACATTTATATTGGGAAAGCTTCCGTTTAAAAAAATACTTCGTGAACATTCTATTAAACCAGACATTGGATTCAATTCAATAATTGTTCTTAATTTGCCTTCAGCCAAATTTAATGGAAAAATTACGGGTGAAAAATACATTAGTAATTGAATCCCAAATTGCAATAAAAATCTAAAATCACGATATTTTGTCGTTAATGTCGAAAATATTAACCCTAAAGCCATACCTAATAGCATAGTAAAAAAAAGTATTATTGGTAAAAATAATATCATTGGCAAAAAGGATTCTATCTTAATTTCACCATTTATAAAATATACCAACCAAATAATACTAAAAATAATGAAGCTAAATGAAAATTTAATTAATGAAGTGAAAACAATTGAAAATGGCATTACTAATCTTGGGAAAAACACTTTCGAAAACAAATCTGAATTAGTGATAAAGGTATCAGCTGATTTTTGAAAAATTTCTGCGAAAAGTGACCAGAATAATAAACCTGAAAAATAGAATAGAAACTTTGGATAACCATCGGTTGTTATTCCCATCAGATTTCCAAAAATTACCATAAAAACTAAACTGGTAAGTAAAGGCTGTAAAACCAACCAGAATGGCCCTAAAATCGTTTGCTTGTAAATTGTAGATAAATCTCTTTTCACAAATAAAAAAAGTAAATCGCGATATTTAAAAGTGTCTTTTAATCCTAGGGAAACTTTGTTTTTTCCTCCAATAATTTGATCCCACTTTTCATTATTTATCGTATCCATCTTCTCATTTAATTTTTTTATCCTCATTGCCAGAGTCACTATAACTTTTGCCATAGCCGTAACCATATCCATAACCATAACCGTAACCATAACCATAGCTATATTTACTGTAATAGTATTTAAATTTGCTTGGGACAACACCATTTAAAATCACCGCACAATTAGTTAAAGCATTTCTCTCAATGATATTCTCAATAAAATTTACCTCTTGCCTTCTAGTTGTTTTAGTATTAAAAACAAAAATATTGATATCAGAATGTTTCATCATCACTAAAGCATCTGAAATCAAACCAACTGGTGGAGTATCAATAATGATAAAATCATATTGCTCTCTAGCTCGATCTAAAAACAATTTTAAAGAATCGTATAAAACCATTTCAGAAGGGTTAGGTGGAGTTGGGCCACATAATGCAAGATCAAGAAATTCATTATCCGTTTTTGTAATCACATTTTCGAATGTTGATGCATTAATTAAAAAAGAGGTTATCCCTGAAGAGGACCCCTTAAATGAAAATGCTTTATAAATTCTTGGCTTATGCAAATCTAATTCAACTAATAAAACTTTTTTATTTGATTTTGAAATGATGTTAGCTAAATTGATAGAGGAAAATGTTTTACCTTCGCCTGGGGCCACTGAGGTTATCAATACAACTTTCGAGCTTTTGGCTGGACTGAAATATTGTAAATTAGTTCTTATAGAGCGAAAAGATTCTGTGGTTGCAGATTTAGGGTCATTACCCATAGAAATAGCATCAGCATTCTCTTTTAATCTAAATACCTGCCCTAATAATGGAATTTTAGTGATATCAGCTAATTCAGTTAGAGTGGAGATTTTTCTTACGAATGCTTCCCTCCAAAAAACATACAGGGATGAAATCAAAAAACCAATCAAAGAAAAATAAATAATGTATTTATTTTTATTCGGTCTCGTTTTACCCATTGCCTGTGGCTCTTCAATTACCTTCGACTCGGGAATAATCCCTGCCTTAGCAATGATAGTGGAAAATTTCTTTTCCTGGAGATACATGTATAATTTTTCATTAATACTTAGTCTACGTGTAATGCTTTGCATCGCTCTACTTGTAATAGGTAATCTTTGTAATTTCCCTTTGAAAATATCTATTTCTGTTTTTATGGAAGCAAGATGATCGCGCACCGCTACTTTAGAATTATCAATATAAGTTAATAAATTTGATTTCAAACCAGCCAGTTTACGATCAATTTCTCTCACTCTTAAACTCTTTTCAGTTGAGTTAGTCAAAGCAGCCGTACGTTCCACTTGTAGGCTATATAAGTCTTCAATTGTCTTTTGGAGAAATCCATCTTTATCTCCTACATAAAAAGAAGAAGGTAAGGTTTTATCAAGTGGGGAGTTCAAGGAATCAATATAGGATTCTAGTGATAGAAGATCCTTATATCTTAAATTCAAACTTCTGTATTGATTATCAAAATCCATCAATTGTTCAAAATATCCTTCTTCTTCTCGACTAAGGTTAATTACAGCATTTTCAGAATTGAATATTTGAAGCGTGTCTTCAATACCTCCTAAAATATTGGTGACAGTGTCTAATTGTTGGTGAATTGAAAAAATAGTTCGATCACTCACTGTCATTTTCGAATCAGTCGTTTGTCGAATATAAACCTGACAAAGTGTATCTAAAAACAAAACTGCTCTCTCCTGCAAAATATCCTCAACAGAAACCTGAAGAATACTCGTGTTTTCTATGTTCTCAATTTGAATGGAGGCAGCGTATTTACTTACGAGATTTTCTCTGTTATGAATAACAAAATAATAATTCACTTTTTTGATGTTTTCTAAAAAATCCTTAGAAAACCTAAAACTTTTTTCAATGACAATGGATAAATCGCTGTTTTCAATTCTTTCACTAAAATTTGCTTCAATTTCCTTTTTTTCGTTATTCAATAAATATGAAATTCTGAAAGAATTATCATTTAGAATCTCTATGTATATTTCTTTTTCGTTCAGTGATTTAACCTTACATTTTCCTTTAACCTCGAATGGAATACCTTTTAATGTTTCAATGGTTCTTATTCGACCTACAATAAAATAACTCACATCAAAATTCAAAACATCCAGTGTTTTTCGCACAATATCTCTTGATTTAATTACTCTCTGCTCATTTTGGATGTTTTCATAAACCCCATAATAACCTATTGAATTATAGATATTTTCTTGATAATCAAAGGTTTCGTTAGAGTTAATTAAAATCTGGCAAGAAGCCCCATAATAATCTGGAAGTTTATATGAATAAAAATATCCTACTAAACCAAACATCAACGGAATAGCAAGAAGATACGTAATATTCCGTTGAATGATGCGAAGATATTTTGTTATATCTTTTATATCAAAGAGTTGTTGACTATTTGTATTCGGGGTATTTTTCATATTATCATTACTACTAGCAAACTTAATAAGAAAATATGGTTTTATCAAAATAGAAAAATAAGACTGGGGTTTATATTTTATTCTCTTAAAACTGTAAAATGGTCACTTAATCCGTAAATAAGTGTATCTCATCATCGTTTATATAATAATCCAAAATAGCTATAAACGTTTATAAATAACCCTAAAAATTTCATTCTTTAGCAAGGATAAAATCCTTTAAACAGTAATATCCATCTTCTTGCCTAAAAAAAAGAAAAAAAATGTATTTGGAACCGTCAATTTTATTATTTTTGTATAAATTGTTTTTTATGAAAAATTTATTGCTTCTTATATCTATCCTTCTAGGAAGTTTAGATCTTAATGCCGGAACGTTCACTTCATTAGTTAATGGTGCTTGGAATGCAGCAGGTACATGGACAGCCGTTGGAGATAGTGATAGCATTCCTGATATAGATGACGATGTCACTATACAAGCAATTCATAATGTTACTGTAACGGGTACTGGCCATAATTGCCGAAATTTAGTTGCAAATGGCATACTAACACTAACCAGTTCTTGTAATTTAAGTATTTTGGGTAACTATACCTTGAGCGGAAGTGAAGCTGGATCAAACGGCTCTCTATCTTTAAAAAGCAGTAATGGTACAATTTCGGGTGCTGGAACTTTTGGTTCTCTGGTACGTTATTCATTTGTAGGGTCAAATTATACCATAAGTTCAGAAGTGGTTATTTTAAAATCCATAGTATGTAGTGCAGATAACGGAACCATTACCAACAACGGTTATGTCAGATGGCACCGTATATATGGAAATAATTCAACTTGGATAAATAATTCCGGCTCGACTTTGGAGTTTGGTTATTATATAATTAACAGTTGGAATGTGACACTTAATACATCAGCAGCAAATAATACCGTGATTTACTCTGCAAGCAGTGGATCTCACATTATGAAAGATCCAGTGAATAATACCTATCATCATTTAATTTTTAGAGGAAGCGGCTCTACAAAAAGGATGCCTGATGATATCATTGTGAATGGTACATTTACGTTAAGTACGAATGCTTCTGCTGATTCCGAAGGATTTGATCTTTATCTCAGAGGTAATTTTTCAAAACCACAATTTTCGGGTGCTATCACTCAAGATGCAGGAACAGTAATAAATTTTGATGGCACTTCAGCTCAAACAATCACCTCAACAGGCGCTATGACTTTAAATGATGTGGTGTTTAATAATCCAACTTCTGTCTCATTTTTAGCAGGTCTATTCAATATTTCAAATTCGATGACGGTATCTCAGGGTACGGCCGTCTTAGGAACCGCATTGCTTACTCTACAATCGAACGTCACAAAAACCGCCTATATCGGTGAATCCGCAGGAACCATTTCCGGTACCATGACTATACAACGTTTCGTTAGTGCCCGAGCAGATGGCTATTCCGATATGTCAAGTCCTATTAGCGGATCTACTTTCGCACAACTGGATGACGACTTTGAAATGCTCTTCGTATCTGTTGTCACTAACCAAACCTCACCCTCCGCTTTTGGATATAATGAAACCAGTTGGGATTATTTTGCCATTGACCAAACTTCAGATCCTATGAATCCTGGAGAAGGATATGAGGTTTATTTAGACAATGATGGCTCAAACGCCACTTCTTGGAATGCTACTACTATAGATTTTATAGGTACACCTAACCGTGGAAATATTACTTTTCCTGCAACTACAAATAATGACGGTTTTAATTTAGTTGGAAATCCCTACGCATCTTTTATCAGCTTTGCCACTTTCAGGACCAACTCGGGTATTTCTATGCAAAACTATTTTCAAGTTTATGATGAAACCATTCTTGATTTTACAACTTTGGCAGGTACTGAAAATATTGCACCAGGACAAGGTTTTTGGATAGAAGCAACCACTGCTGGCTCGGCAACATTTCGAGAAAACAACAAAATTATCTCAACTAGTTCTACTTATCGTAGCATGAATATTAATGAGGATTTATTTGCTTTGCGTGTTAGTACTCCCTCAGTTACCAATAGATCACATACGTATATTCGCTTTGATGATGCAGCCGCAGAATATTACGAATCCGGTCAAGATATCTCTTTTTTAAAAGTACCTCAGCCCAATGCCCCTTCTCTTTATACGCTAAGCTCCGATCAAAAAAAATTGAGAATAAACGAAATGAAAGGAAAAGATGAGATGGCCATTCCTGTTTATTTTAAAGCGGGGATTGATGCGAGTTATACATTGAGTTCTCTAAATATCGAGTCAGCTGAATTAGAAGGATACAAAAAAATTATCCTTGAGGATAAAAAACTGGGCATTTTTCATGATTTAAAATCTGGTGATTATTCTTTCCTTAGTGAAACTAAAGAAGACACAGATAGATTTATTCTTCACTTATATAAAAATGAATCTCAAGAACTTCTTTCAACAAACAATTTACCTGAAATAAGCTTTACACAATCATTGGAAGGAACATTTGTGAATTTTAATTTATCTGAAACAAAAAATGCAACAATTTCATTATTTGACATTCTCGGTAAAGAATTAATCTCAACCAGAAGTTTAACTACATCTACTAGCCGTGAAAATATTATTTTACCTTCATCTTTTAGCGGAGTTTACTTCATACAGGTAGTAATTGAAGACAAGATTTTTACTCAAAGATTTTTTAAAACACTTTAATCCTATTTATGACTAAAAAGATTTTTATCATTTGTTTTTTACTGTTGCTAGTTAAATCTGGAGACAACCTATATGCTCAGATGGGTATGGGGCCCCCTAACCCTCCTTGCGATAATGATCCTTCAACTAATTTCCCTCCATGCCCACAGTCTGTTCCTATTGACGGTGGTATCTTTTTGCTGGTAGGAGCTGGTTTAACATTAGGAGCTCGAAAATTATTAAAGAAAAAAGAATCAGATTCACTCTAAAATAATTCCCGCTTATGGCGGGTTTTTTTTATGCTCAAATATTTGAAACAACCTATTTTTTTATTTTTTCTAAAATTCCTGTTGCTTTATTTCATTTGGTTTTTGTTTTATGAAGTAAGTTTGCGTTCACCAGGAGATTATATTCCGGTAGGAGAATCAGAACCTGAAAAAACATCTGCGCTTGATTTTTGGGTAATTCAAAAAACAACCGCTACTTCTGCAAATATTTTGAATGCCTTGGGTTATGATGTTTTTTTTGACGGTGGAAGATCATTAAAAATAAATGATTCGGGAGGTGTCTGGGTGGGTGATTCATGCAATGCGATTTCAATTATGGCTTTATTCGCTGGAATTATTATTTCTTTAAATGGTATCTGGTGGCATAAATTAATTTTTATTTTAATCGGGTCATTTTGTATTTGGTTTTTAAATGTTTTACGTCTGATTTTACTTACTATTTTAAGTTGGAAGGATCCGGCATCGGTAGATTTTAATCATACCTATACTTTTACAATAATTATTTACGCTTTTATTATTGGATGTTGGTTCGTTTGGATACATTTTTTTAATGACAAAAAGCGACATGAAATCTCGTAAAATATTCTTAATCTCATTTTTTTTAGTGCTTCTAATTGCAACTGGTTTTTTAAGAGAACAACTATTTCGGTCAATTAACTATATTATTCTTTACCGTGACGTGAATCCATTTATACTTGGTAAATCGTTTATTACCGATTGGATGAATGGATTTTCGAATCATGACTTACTACTATTAAAATGGATATTGACATTTGTTTTCTCGTTTGCATTTCTAATCTATACAATCTCATTGTCTAAAATAATATTTCCAAAATCATCATTTACCAGATTCATTCTTTTCATATATGCGGCGGGTATTTTTATTTCATGTGCAGCGATTTTGTTAGGAATAATTATACCAACAATAAATGGAAAAACTTACTATTTTGCGAGATTAATTATGGGAGCAGAACAATCACCGCTACTTTCGGGAATAATAATTATGGCATTGAAAGCTTTTGATAGCATTGAGAATAATTCCACTAAAAATTTTAATCAAAAACTGGAATAACGCTTTGAGCCGCATCCGAATTAAATGCCTCAATCGCATTCTTTCTCCACTGTATGGCTGCTGCTGCATTTAATACCTCGTATCTAGGAAACTCATCCGTTAATATCTCCGCATCATTTAAATCAACTTCACTTAAATTAATAAATTCTTTATTTTTCCATTGATGATTTAAATCCTTAATTGCAACAAATTCCAAATTACGATTATCTTCATCACCTGGTGTTGGCCAAATAATTGCATTCATACCAGAATGGAGAATAGTTTTATAGATACTTCGTGAACCTATGCCTAATTCTCCATCCAAATAACCAAATGAATTTACAATCATCACTCCTTTATCGTCTAAAATAGTTTTTACCTTATCTAAACTTTCAGTGGTAATAATATGTGATGGTGTTTCTTCTCCACGAAATGTATCAAAAATAATTACATCATACTTTTTATTATTGGTATTTATAAAATGTCGAGCATCATCGATGGTCACCTTTATATTTTCAGGAAGTCCGAAATATTTTTTTGCCACAAACTCCATTCTTGAATCTAGTTCACAAACTTCAACATTAAACCCTCTTATGTTTAAATTTTTTGCAATACTTCCACCTCCAAGTCCCAAAATCAAAACATCTTTTCTATGTTCGGGAAAAGTATCCACTATCTTATTAATATAGTAAACATAACTAAAATATTTTTCTTTATCAGAAGAGTCCGGCAACGATAAATCTTCCATTGTTTGAGAAATCCGATTTACAAATAACCACCTAACAACGTCATTCTTTTTGGAGGGATTGTTCTCATAATAATTTTTCGGATAATCTAAAACCACTATTTGGCCTAAAATCCCATCCGACTCGTAAATAACCTTTACAACCCCTCTGTTATCAGGTAAAGAATACCGGTAAATACTATAAGATAAAACCAATAAAAAAAAAGTGGCTGTACCAGAAAATCTATTCTTAAACAATACTACTAGAGGAATAATTCCTAATATAAAACCAGTTATAAACGCGGGCCATGTAAGCCCAAATTCAGGAATTATATAAAAACCAAAAATAAATGTTGAAAAAATTCCACCCATTGTAGAAATTGCGTAAACAATTCCACTTGCTTTGCCTGCATTGAAAAAAGTTGAAATATTTGAAATAATTAATGGCGATACAGTACCCATCATAAAAACCGGTGGAAATAAAATAAATAATGAGGAAATAATAACTGACCATTGCAATGACATTTGTCCAAAAATTAAAAATACAATTTTTGAAATATAAGGCATTGCTACAGTAAATGTGGCTGCCATAACTAAAACTGTATAAAGTATTTTCTCCTTATTACTTTTTTCACTCAAAATTCCGCCAACGAAATAACCAGCAGCCAATCCGAATAAAGTTACTGCCATTACTGCCGACCAAACATATAATGAACTTCCAAAATAAGGTGCCATCATTTTTGCACCCAATAATTCGGCCGCCATCACAGAACCTCCTTCGAGAAAGGAAAGCCCCAGAAAAAACCAAAGTTTGCTTTTTATCATCGCTATAAAGATACATGATAAAATTCTATCTTTATCATAAAAATATTCATTTATACTATGAAATTAATTGGTAAATATCCTGTATTTTCAATTCTTTTAACTGGATTAATCGTGCGATTAATACTTTATTTTATTTCCAGACAATATGGTTATACTTCCTTTTTTCTATTTGATTCATACAGGTATTTAAACCTCGGAACAAACTTGTTCGAAGAAGGCTGGTATACAGATAAAATGACCGAGCCCATTTTTGAATCGATTTATTTAACTCCAGTAGCGCCTCTTATTTTTTATTTTCTTCGTTCCTTAGGGGGATTGGATGCCATTATTATTTTTCAGATTATTTGTCAACTTATTACTTGTTACTTTCTGATTAAAACAGCAAAAATATTTTTCCCTCATCTTAAAAAATTTGCCGTATTGTTTTGTGGATTGCTTTTTGCATTTGATATACCTACCATTGTTTTAGGAAATGTAATTATGACCGAATCCATTTTCAACCTATTCTTTTTTCTTTTTGCTCATTACTTCATTCAATATTTGTTATCCGATTCTTCGAAGAAAATTTTACTATCCTCGTTATTTTTAGGTTTAGCTGCATTAACCCGTCCCATAATCATTTACCTTCCTTTTTTAATTTTCATTATTATATTTATTCGCTTTTATAAATCGAAGAAATTTCAATTTAAAAATTTGCTTTATTTTTTATTTCCTTTTTATATCTTAACCGGAACATGGACTTACATCAACTACCAAAAACACGGTCATTTTTTTTACAGTATGGTAGGCGAATTTAATTTGATGTATTTTCAAGCTTCTACTATTTATGCAGAGATAAATACTATTTCATTAGAAGAAGCCAGAATAAAACTGTATAAAGAAATAGAAAATTCATTCAGCGAATCGGAATATGAAAATTTAGATCAATATATTTATTTTAAAAGGGGCGGTGAAATTGCTCGTCAAATTATTTTAGAAAATCCTACCCTTTTTTTAAAAAATATGGCCAAAGCCAATATTAATTTATTTTTTCGACCGGTGCGTGATTATTTAAAAATTACTCTTGGAAGTAATGAGCTTTTTCATACCCGAAGCAAAAACCATTCGGCATTTATTTATTTTACCGATTATTGGCAAATATTCATCAATATTTCATTATTTATATTACTCTTCCCTGGCATCATTTATATTTACCTAATAAATCCGCAAATTGCTTTTTTCATGATTTGCATTTTCGGTTATTTTATGTTGGTTTGCTCGGGCCCCGAGATTGACGGGCGTTTTCGTGTTCCTTTAGTTCCCGTTATTTTAATAAATGCCTGTGCGGGAGTGGTTTTCATTATTAATAAAATTAAAGCAAGAAGATTTTCTGCTTCAACCAATAATTCTACTTTTGTACCATAAAATTTACCCCTATGCAAAGAGACACCGCCATATTCGACCTTATTCAAAAAGAAAAAGAACGTCAGCTTCATGGAATAGAATTAATCGCTTCTGAAAACTTTGTAAGTGATCAAGTAATGGAAGCAATGGGTTCTGTGATGACCAATAAATACGCTGAAGGTTTACCGGGAAAAAGATATTATGGTGGTTGTGAAATTGTAGATCAATCAGAACAATTAGCCATTGATAGATTAAAAAAGATATTTAATGCAGAATGGGCAAATGTTCAGCCTCATTCGGGCGCTCAAGCGAATGCCGCAGTGATGTTAGCTTGTATTCATCCAGGTGACTCTATTTTAGGTTTCGATTTATCACATGGCGGACATCTAACTCATGGTTCACCAGTGAATTTTTCAGGAAAATTATATCGTCCTAACTTTTATGGTGTAGAGGAAGCAACTGGACTAATTGATTATGATAAAGTAGAGGCAAAAGCGAATGAAGTAAAACCTAAATTAATTATTTGTGGTGCTTCAGCTTACTCTCGTGATTGGGATTATGTTAGATTGAGAAAAATTGCTGATAAAATAGGAGCATTATTATTGGCTGATATTTCTCATCCTGCTGGTTTAATTGCAGCTGGTTTATTAAATGATCCGATGCCTCATTGTCACATAGTCACTTCTACCACACATAAAACTTTACGTGGTCCTCGAGGAGGAATCATCATGATGGGAAAAGATTTTGATAATCCATGGGGATTAAAAACTCCTAAAGGAGAAATCAAAAAAATGTCGGCATTATTAGATGCTGCCGTTTTCCCAGGAACGCAAGGTGGGCCTTTAGAACATGTCATTGCAGCCAAAGCAATTGCTTTCGGAGAAGCATTAGATCCTTCCTATAAAACCTACTGCCAACAAGTGATAAAAAACGCATCCATGATGGCAGATGAATTGGTTAAACGAGGTTATAAAGTAATTAGTGGTGGAACCTCTAATCATAGTATGTTGATTGATTTAAGAAGTAAAAATCTTACTGGTAAAATTGCAGAAGCTGCTCTAGGAAAAGCGGATATTACTGTCAACAAAAATATGGTTCCTTTCGATGACAAATCTCCATTCGTTACTTCCGGAATTCGTGTAGGAACTCCTGCAATCACCACTCGAGGAATTAAAGAAAATGATATTCCGAAAATTGTTGAACTGATAGATAGAGCATTAATGAATGCAGAGAATGAAACAGTGTTGAATGAAATCAAATTAGAAGTAAAATCGTTGATGAATGGGAAACCATTATTTGCTTGGTAGGAAAAAATTCAAAATTTAAATTTCCATTTTCTATTGCGAAATAAAAGTATAAAGAATCCAACCGTTTTGCAATTCGGGGGCAACAGTTGAAACTGAGAAACGTGATTTTTTTGCATAGGTTAATGCGTTTTCTCCAATGCAAGCTTCCTTATAATTGGAACCTCTTTTATCAATTGTAGCTTCAATCACTAGACCTTCTCTATCCACCGAAATATTTACTTTTACTGTACCGCTTCCCTTGCAGATATAAGCCGGAATAGGTAATTTCTCATCTCTTCTTTGGATGAGTTCATACATTGCAGTAACGCTACCCTTGAAAGATCCAGAAGAAGATTTTACTTCTTCACTTTCTTTGGTATTGGTTTTAGTTTTATTTTCTTCTTTATTTATAGAAACTTCTTGTTTATTTTCCTTTTTATACTTGGCAAATTCCTTCGCTTCAAACTCTTTTAACTCTTTTTCTACTTCTTCTTGAATGGATTTTTCGGTACGAGAATCATATTTCTCTTCTGAATATTCTCGTTTATCTTCGGTATTAAATGTTTTATTTGAAACAGGTTCATTTTTTTTAGGCGCCATCATTTCTTTCATTTCCTCTGGCATATCCTCAGGATCCATAAATTCAACGGGGGTTACTTTTTGAACCATATCCACTGATTCGTAACTTTCCCAAACCATTGTTTTATTAATGGAATATACAATGAACCCAGCATGAATTAAAACGCTGAGTGATATAGCAATGATGGTTAATAATAAGATCGATCTACTTTGATACATTTTTGCAAAAATCGGTAAGAAAATCGAGAACTACACCAAGTATCCATAATTTTATCGTAATTCGTGTATGCTCCGTAACGGAATCGGCTATATTTTAGTTTCAACTTTCTGCTTTTCGCTGGTAAATGTCTGTGTGAAGTACCTCGAGAATGTTCCTACCGCAGAAATTGTGTTTTTTCGCTCAATAGTAACTTTTGTCATCACAGCCTTTTTAATCCTTCAATTAGGAATTCCGTTTTGGGGAAATCAAAAAAAATGGTTGCTTTTGAGAGGGGCAGCTGGAGCCGTTGCACTCACCTTATTTTTTTATACTATAAAATTAATGCCCATCGGTACTGCGGTTACTATTCAATTCCTCTCCCCTGTTTTTACTATTTTATTGGGAATTTATTTTTTGGGTGAAAAAGTAAAAAATCTACAATGGTTATTTTTTATAATAGCATTTGCCGGAGTAATTGTTGTGAAAGGATTTGACCCAAGTGTTTCTTGGTTTTACCTCGGAATGGGTGTTCTTTCTGCATTTTTCTCGGGAGTGGCTTATAATGCAATTGTGAAATGTAAGAATACAGAACATCCGTTGACATTGGTGATGTATTTTCCTTTGGTGGCCATACCTATCACTGGAATTTGGTGTTTGTTCGAATGGAAAACGCCCAATTCTGAGGAATGGATTTTGTTGCTCGTTGCAGGATTACTTACTCAAATTGCACAAGTTTGTATGACAAAAGCTTTGCATATGGGAAAATCATCGGTGATAATTCCATTTAAATATTTAGGAATTATTTATGCCTTATTTTATGGGGTATTTTTCTTCAATGAATCCTATTCGGTAACAGTAATTCTGGGAATAATATTGATTTCTTTTGGCGTAATTACCAATGTTGTTGTTGGCAAAGAGAAAAAGCCGTTGGATTTAGTCAATCGAATTAAAATCAAATGAGGTGTTAACAAGTTTAAACCGATAAATAAAGCATCGAGTAATTAATTAGAAAATACCGTTGACTTTAGTCAATGGTATTAAAATCAAATGGAGGTACCCGGCTTTAGCCGAAAATAAATCTAAAATTTCATTGGCTTAAGCCAATTATAGCCGAATGTTTTTGTTGGGCTAAAGCCCGGAAAAATACAATAATTTATATTCTGCCGACTAAAGTCGGCAGCTATCATTTATATCCCAAACCTTTTGTAATAAATTCCATTAATGGTTTACCAATTTCATGGTGAGCGATTATTTTTTTCATGAAATCCTTTTTCAAACAAGCTTCAGCATCCAATTCGGCAAACCAATAAAATTGCTTATTCAAAATTAACGGTTGCTTTTCTGCTTTTTCTTTTAACTCTTTTGGTAAACGAACCTGTTGTTCTCCTAGCACCACTCCAAAATGCTTGATGAATTTTTTATCCATCACTAACTTATTGAAAGCAGTTAAATTTTTAGCAATGTATTTTCTTAATTGATCTAATTTGGCCGTTTCAATCATATAGGCTCCTTGGTAAACTCTGATATGTTCTGGGCCTAATTCAATATATAAACCTGGATAATCTTTATTTCCTTTTCCTTCGGGAGAAATAATTGCCGATGTATTTAATTTGTAAGGTGATTTATCCTTTGAAAAGCGAACATCTTTATTAATTCTGAAAATAGCATCTTTTGGTCCTATTTTTATTTTTTTGTCTTTTTTTGCTACTTCAGTAATCAAATCCTGAATGAAAATTTGCATGGGTATCTTCACCTCTTTCTCATAGCGAGTGCGATTTAAATCGAACCAATCCTTATGATTGTTTGGTGCTAATTCCTTGAAGAATTGGAGGAAGTCGGGTGAGAAATAGGACATAATTATAATATTTAGGTTTTAGATCCGCGATGCATAGCGGATGTTATTGGTTTTAAATTATTGATTTACTCCCTTAAAGGGCATTTTCATCTCTAAAACTACATAATTTTTCTTCTCCTTATTTATTTAACATTTGACATTTAACATTACATTTGTTTCCCTAAGAAATCAGATATGAGAGAAATTCAATTCAGAGAAGCATTACGCGAGGCAATGAACGAAGAAATGCGCAGAGATAAAAGTGTGTTTTTGATGGGCGAAGAAGTAGCCGAATACAATGGTGCTTATAAAGTAAGCCAAGGAATGTTAGAAGAATTTGGGCCAAAAAGAGTTATTGATACTCCCATTGCTGAATTAGGTTTTGCAGGTATTGGTGTGGGTGCTGCGATGAACGGCTTGCGCCCAATCGTAGAATTCATGACATGGAATTTTGCTATTTTAGCTGCGGATCAAATCATCAACTCCGCTGCAAAAATGATGCAGATGAGTGGTGGACAATACAACGTTCCAATTGTTTTTAGAGGCGGAAATGGGACAGCAGGACAATTAGGAGCAACACATTCACAAAGTTTCGAAGCATTTTATGCTCACGTTCCCGGATTAAAAGTTTTAACTCCATCCAATCCCTACGATGCAAAAGGCTTGTTGAAAGCTGCCATTCGTGACAATGATCCTGTTGTATTTTTAGAAAGTGAAAAAATGTATGGTGATAAAGGACCTGTTCCCGATGGAGAATATATTATTCCCATTGGTGTAGCAGATATCAAACGAAAAGGAAAAGATGTGACTATTGTTTCTTTCGGAAAAATTATCAAATTAGCTTATGCTGCTGCCGAAGAATTAGCAAAAGAAGGAATTGATTGCGAAATTATTGATTTAAGAACGATTCGCCCAATAGATTATAATTGCATTATTGAATCAGTAAAAAAAACCAATAGAATGGTTGTTGTTGAAGAAAGCTGGCCATTAGCTTCTATTTCGTCTGAGTTGGCTTATTGGGTACAACGTTATGCGTTCGATTATTTAGATGCACCCGTATGGCGCGTAACACAAACAGACACTCCCTTTCCTTTTTCACCTTCATTAATGAATGAAGCAGCTCCAACTGTTCCAAGAATTGTGAGAGCGGTGAAAGAAGTGATGTATAAGTTTTAGAAGAAGGCGGGAAGAAGGCAAAAGGCAAGAAAAAGTCATGAGAGAAAAGAGAAAAAAGATTCAAGATTTGACGCTTTAATAATTCAAAAGCGCTTTACCGACGAGAATTATTCTTTTCTCCTTCTAGTTCATAACCTTTCTGTTTTCTTACTAGGAGCAATTGAACAACCGTTACCTTAAATTTCAATATTCGAAATATCAATATTCGAAATTCCCAAATGACACCCCACTCCGCAAACCTTGCCTGTAAAAAGCGCGGAGCAGGTATCATCTTCTGTCTGGCGACAGCTTCTCCAATTACTTTTGCTATTGGTATTTTCTTATTGGCTTATTTGCTAATTCGCTTACTCGCTAATTAGCAGCAAGCATCAACACAATCGTATCCTTATAATTATTCGCATTTTTATATTCTGCAGTTCCTTTTCTGAGTTTGGTTTTATTTAATACCAAATCATAATCCGTAACATTTGTTCCAGTGCGATGAATTTTTAAAATTTCTTCTCCTAGAAAAACAAATTGCGTGCTTTCTCTCACATCACCGTATTGTTCATCGAAACTGATTTTATCTTCATTCATATCATAATAAGCGATAACTGGATTCTGCATGCCTTCACGAAATTTTTCAAAATAATCCAACTTTGTTTTTTCATTGCACGAAAGCGGATATTTTTCTTTTGAATTCATAGAAGGCATCATAATAAATTGTGCTGCTCCCATAATATTATTAATTTTTTTATCTGCGCCTTGCCAATAGGTAATCAACACACTATCGGGAGCAATTAAATCAATTTTTTGGAATTTCTCCTTCATGAATTCAGGTGTAGCTAATAATTGTTGTTCAATGCCATTGGTATATGCCACCACAGGTAAATAACCCTGTCTGAAATCACCTTCTGTCATAATTTTCTCGAGTGAAGTTTCTTTTTTATCAGATTTAGAATCCGTTGCATCTTTATTTCCAGAGCAAGAAATAAAGGAAGTCACCAGCAAACTTGCCAGTGAAAATTTAAATAGTTGTGTGGTAGGCATAAGTTTTGTCAGTTTGATACTTCAAAAGTCATCAAAGCTTTGCATACCTTATATAGTAAAATATTATTCGCGGGGATTAGGTTATTATTTGCGGCCTCTCCGCCTCATACCCCTCTGCCTCGAAGACTCGACATCTCCCCTAAGATAAGGGGAGAATTGGTGTAGTAGTTATAATAAAATTGGTTTTACTGAGCGGTTTTGGTCTTTCAAATTCGAAATCCGAAATTTCAATATTCGAAATTCCCCTAGAAATCCACACATTCCTTCATTCTCACTTTCTTTATATTTTTAGAACGTGATTGCACTTTTTCAAATAGAACTTTATCATCAAATTCAATCACTAATGCAATTTCATGAGAACCCATGCTTGATGTTTTGAGATGAGAAACGGTGAAATCAAAACTATAACATAAACGCATGCGATTATATTTATTGAGCGGTGTGATTAATCCTAAATTAAAAATGAATGAATCAAATCTTTTTCCAGCTAAAGAGAAATTTTTATTTCTGAACCAAAATCCTGCATAAATCGGATTTTTCACTGTATTGAAACCGATTTGAAAAGTTTCTAAATTAGATTGCTTTTCATAAATAAATCCTGGTGAATAAATAATATTATTCGGCCCTAAAAAATTAAACGTAGCATGATAAACTGATTTGATAGGCAATCTACCATCAATTCCCATTAAAGCATCTTTAGGTTTGGTTAAATGATGGAATGAAGCACCTATAGTGGAAGTCACTTTCGCTTTTTTATCCTCGGAATGGCCTAAATTAAATTTCACCACTGCACCTGCACCAAAATCAGGATAAATAATTCTATCATTAGCCGGAATTACGAAATTACTTTCATTTACATTTCCAAAAACCTGATCTAGATTATCACTAAAAACTAATTGATCCCAATCAATTCTTTTATGAACGAAGGTGGTGGAAAATCCTACTTGTACTTTTAAATTTTTTGTTTCAATCGGACGATAAGAATAAATACCACCAATTAAATTCGTACGCAAATTTCCTTCGCCTTCATTATCTGAAACCGCAATTACACCTAATCCAGTATTTCCAACTGCTTGTGCATCGAGTGACATCGAAAAAGTATTAAACTTACTTGGAATGGGTCCCCATAAATTTCTGAAATTACTTCTAAAACGCATACCATCATCCAAGGCCGTCATTCCAGGGTTGTAATAAATAGGATTATTAAAAAATTGCGAGAAATTAGGGTCTTGTGCGAGAGAAATGAAAGAAATGAAAAATAAAAAAATGACTAATGAAGAACGTTTACTCGAATTGAATAATTTTCTTGTAAAAAAAACAATATTTAATTGACGCATTCTCATTTTATAATCGTTACGGTTCCTGATGCGCGATAAAATCCATTTGGATATTTCATTCCTTGCCAAATTTGTTCATCTAAAAATGTTGCATCCACTTTCCATACATAAGCATCTTGAGGTAAAGGCTGTCCATTAAAAGTTCCATCCCAAGCTTCTTTCGGTCGAGTATTTTCTATCGCTTCGGATTCCCATATTAAATTTCCCCAAGCATCCCAAATGGTGATATGATAGGTTTTCAATCCAACACCTTTGGGTAAAAAATGTGAAACTTCATAAAATGGACTTCCTGGTTGAATAGCATTCGGCACAAATAAACCACCAAAATAATCTACATCGATGGTTTGATAAATGGTATCTGTACAACCAAAAGCATTTGTTGCACTCAATAACACTCCGAAAAATCCAAAATAATCGTAACGTTCAATTGGATCTACCTCAACCGAAGAATCTCCATTACCAAAATCCCATTCATAACTTATTCCTCCTGAAGTTTCATTGGTAAATTGAATGGTTCCACTATTCGGATCTCCAATATTTTGATAGGTAAAATCTGCAATTGGTGTTGGGAAAATTTCAATAACATTATTGATGGTTATTACATCCGTACATCCGCCCAATCCAGTAACCGTAAAAGTTACATCGTAAACTCCTGCGTTAACAAAAATATGATTCGGATTTTCATCAGTAGAAGTTTCTCCATCACCAAAATCCCAGAAGTAAGAAACTCCATTGGTATCAAGTGATGTAAATGTTACGGGTTGTCCTGCACATCCAGTTGGATTCACAGCGAAATCTGCTTCTGGTGTTGGATAAATAGTATAAACAAAAATGCTGGTGTCTAAACATCCATTCAATGAAGTTGCAATTAATGTGATGGTATTACTTCCTGTTGTGGTAAAGGTAACAGAAGGATTATTTAAAACAGAGGTTTGTCCATTACCAAAATCCCATTCAAATCCAACTGCATTCGTGGAATTATTATTCATATTCACGGTATGCGGAGCGGAGCAGAAACTACTATCAGAAGGAAAAAATGAGGCCCCCGGTTTTGGAAAAACAGTTACTACTACATAAGCGGTATCTGTACATCCATTGGTACTTTGTGCAGCCAACATCACTGTATAATTTCCAGCATTGGTATAAGTATGCGAGGGATTTACTTGGATAGAAGTATTTCCATCACCAAAATTCCAAGCATAAAATGTTGCACCTGTGGTATTATTTGTAAATGAAACATTCAACGATTCGCAACCTTGCAACGGAGAAGGAACAAACGAAGTAATTGGATTTACTCTAACCACAATATCATGCGAAATACTTGCCAAACATCCATTTACTAATGAAGTTCCTGTGAGTGTAACGGTATACGTTCCTGTGGCGGGATAAGAATGCGTTGGATTTGTTAATGTAGAAAATGTTCCATCACCAAAATCCCAATTAAATCCTCCTACTCCAGTAGATAAATTTGTAAAGGTGAAATTTTGATTCACACAAACCGAATCTGGTACGGTAGAAAAATCTAATTGTGGCTCTGGAAAAACAGTTATTTGAACCGAGGTGGTATCAAAACTACAACCATCATTTATCATTAAAGAAACAGTATAAATTCCATCTGTTGCAAAAGTATGAGTTGGACTTTGGTCAGTAGAAACATTTCCATCACCAAAATCCCAACTATAAAAATTTGCGCCAGTAGAAAACTGTGTGAAATCTACAGTGAGTGGTGCACAACCTGAAGTTATACTTGTATTAAAAAAAGCATTGACAATATTTGGTAATACCGTAATCGTTTGGGTGGTTGTATCTGCTCCGCACTCATTTTGCAAAATAAGTGTAATGGTAAAAGTAGTATCTTCTAATCCAGTAACAAATGTATGCGTAAACAAAGAATCAGAAGTATTTCCGAATGTTCCATTGCCAAAATCCCAACTAAATGAATCAGGTAATCCCACCGAATTATTCGCAAATATTGGATTGAATGGAGAACAACCTACGCTGAAATCTGTTCCGAATATAGCAGTAGGAATAGGCATTACCTTTACAGAATCATTATGAAAAACGGTTCCGCAAAAATTGGTTACCTCTAAAGTGATATAATAAGTGGTATCCGCTAAAAAACCTGCATTGTAAATTTCATTACCAGGATTGGCATTGGTAGAAGTATTTCCATTTCCGAAATTCCAGAGATAAGAAATTCCAGCACCAGAAGATAAATCGGTGAAGGCAACTGTTAAAGGTCCACAGGCAGAATCTGGAGCAAGAGAGAAATTTGAAGTGGGCGGCTCTAAAACATTAATGGTAGAAGTCATCACATCATCGCAACCAAAAGGAGTAGTAGCCGTTAAAGTAATGGTATATGTTCCGATGGATAAATAAATATGTGAAGGATTTTGTTGTAAAGAAGTTCCTCCATCACCGAATGTCCAACTCCATTGATTGGCAATTGTAGTTGTATTTGTCATTACTGCCGCAGCACCAACACAAACATTAGCGGGATGAGTAAAATTCAATACTGGTAATGGACGAACATTAATAATTCTTGTGCTGGAATTCTGGCAACCTGTTACTGGATCCGTTACTGTGTAGGTGATAATGTGTGAACCCACTCCTGCAATTGCTGGATTAAAAGTTCCGTTAATCACATTGGTAATTCCTGTACCACTCCATGTTCCTCCTAATGGGTTTCCAACTAAATCGAATGGCAAACGGTCAGTACAAGCATTCAAATCAATTCCAGGATCAATAAAGGGTAAAGGATGAACAATGACTTGCATCTGATCAAAAGTCTGACAGTTTCCTACACCTGTTGTATAAGTCAAAGTATAAGTTCCTGCTGTGAGCGGAGAAAAAAGTCCCGCTTGTGAAACACTCGTTCCTGCCCAAAATCCACCTGCAGGCAAACCAGTAAGGTTCAAAGATGGTGAATTCAAACACATTTGCTGATCTAAACCTGCAACAGATGGAACAGGATCAATTACAGTAATTATTTTATCATCCGAATCTGTACATCCAAATCCTACTGTAGTAAAAGTATAGGTTACCGTAAATGTTCCCACTCCACTCGGAGTAAAAACTCCTCCTGTGGTAATATTTGGTCCGCTCCAAGCTCCTCCTATTGGAGTAGCAGAAAAATTTATTGGAGCAGGTAAATTACAAATGGTCGTATCTAATCCAACATTTACTGATGGTAAAGCATTAACATCGGCAATTAAATTATCTGTATTTACACATCCATTCACAACCGATGTAAGTGAATAAGTCAAAGTAAAACTTCCCATTCCTGCTGTTAATGGATTAAAATTATTTCCCGTAATTCCTGTTCCGCTCCAAGTTCCGCCAATAGGTGTTCCACTAAGAGAAACGATTCCATTATCTACACAAACAGCAAAATCGGGTCCTGCATTTACTACAGGTAAAGCTAAAACAGTTATATCAACATTATCGCTAGTCTGACAAGATCCTGCTCCCAATGAATAGGTCAATGTAAATACTCCTACACTTGAAGGAGTAAAAATTCCACCCGCTGTTACATTTGTTCCGCTCCATGTTCCTCCTGCAGGTAATCCCACTAAATTTAATGCAGAAGAATTTAAGCAAACTTGTGCATTATTTCCTGCATTAAGAGGAACAGGATTTATTACTGTGATATTTGCATTATCCGATGCAGTACATCCATTTATATTGGTAAAAGTATAAGTAACAGTAAAAACACCTACTCCACTTGGAGTGAATGCTCCTGCTGGGGTGAGATTGGGCCCACTCCATGTTCCTCCAATGGGAGTTCCATTCAATTGTTCAGCGATAGGTTGATTACAAAATGATAAATCTGGTCCTGCAGAAACAGCTGTTGCATTATTCACAGTAATAGTAACTGAGGCAATTCCATCACAACCGGCACCTGTTCCTGTCAAAGTATAGGTAGTAGTTACACTTGGAGAAACATTTAAAATTGCATTTGTTCCCACTATTGAAGTTCCATCACTCCAAGAATAAGTAGTTCCACCATTTGCAGTGAGCGTAACATTTTCTCCTCCACAAATTGTAGTGGTAGAAGGAGTAATAGTAACAATTGGTGCAGGATTAACAACCACATTTGTTGTTGCACTCGCACCCGTACATCCATTTACTGTTGCAAAAACAGTATAAATTCCTGATGTGGCAGAAGAAGCTGAGGCGATGAAAGGATTTTGGGATACAGAAGAAAAAGTATTCGGTCCACTCCAAGTATAACTGGCATTAGCGATAGTACTTGCTGTTAAATCTAATTGTTCTCCTTCACAAATAGGAGAATTATTATTCGCAACTGGAGCAGGCGGAGAATTATTCACTGTAATATTTTGATTTGCATTTACTGTTCCACATGCATTGGTGACCGAAATATTTATCAAAGGAGTTCCTCCAGCGGAGAACGTAATTGTTCCTGGAATATTTGCAGAAGAGTTAGTAGGTGTTCCACCGGGAAATGTCCAAGAATAATTAGTGATGGGAGAGGAGCAATCAATATAGTTTGCCACTGGAGTGATAGATTGCGAAGCACAAATAGAACCAATTGGATTCAATGTTACTTGTGGTGGTCCATTTACAACAACAGGTTTTGTGGCAACAATAGCACCACATGAATTTGATATAATCAATTTCACGGTGTAATTTCCCACTTCATTAAAAGTGATTTGCGGCTCAAAAGAATTTGCATTTGTTCCATTGGTAAATGCAAAAGTTCCTGCGGAAGGAAGACAAGGTGAACCATTAAATAAAACGGTCCAAACATAATTGACATTACAAGTATTTAAAGTAGTAGATGTATTATCAATATTTGATACTAATGGAAAACATCCTGTTGAAGCTGAAAGAGTAAATGCTGGCACTGGAGGATTTTCTACGCAAATAACATGACTCTCTGTTGTTGTTGTGCATGAATTTTGCGCACTTAAACTTACCGTATAAGTTCCAGGTGCGGTAAACGTATGAGCTTGCGATGAGTTGTTCAAAACAGTTGTCGTGGGAGAACCATCACCCCAATTCCAAACAAAAACAGTGTTTGAACTACAAGCAGAATTATATCCTAAAACGGATGTATTGGTAAATGATACTGATGAGTTTGTACAAACTGGATTCTGAAACGGTGTAAAATGTGCTTCTGGCCCTGCAAAAATACGAATAGGTGTAACCGTTGCCGTTGAGCTATCACAAGCATTTCTGGCTGTAATAGAAAAAACATATGCGCCAGCAAGATTAGGACAAGATGATTGAGTATACGTATGACAAATACTAGAGGGAGGAGGATGAGGAAAATACTCAAAAGGAGAACCATCTCCGTAATCTACTCGGTAAGTAGTGGAAATATGATTTCCAGCTGCATTTGAGAGAGGAAAACAAAGGGTTATAGGCGCACAACCATTTGTACTACCAGGGTTAGCAACGCCAATAGCAGGATTCGTAATATTGGAGACTAATTGTGTTGCTGTGTTCACGCATCCATTTGTTCCAGTAACCGTATACGTCAATGTAAAAATTCCAGCGGTTGAATAAGTATGTGTTGTACCTCCGCCAGGAAAAGTACCAGCGCCCGCTGTAAAATTGGGAGAACCATCTCCCCAGTTAATCACCCAACTATTATTAGAAGCTGGAATAGTATTATCAAAAACTTGCAAATTAAAAGTACTTCCATCACAATTTTTAAAATCAGTAAATGGATCTAGCAATGAAGCGCCAGGAGATTGATTCACCGTGATAGTATTTGTAACAGTGTCCGTGCAACCAAATAAATTTTGTATCACTAATGAAACATTGAAGGTTTGGGTTCCATTTCCGGGAGCCACAAAAAGATGGGTTGGATTTTGAAGGGTAGAAGTATTTAAAGAACCAGAAGCTGGATTACCAAAATTCCAAGAATAAGTTAATCCAACTCCTATTGAAGTGTTGGTAAAAATCACTGGCGTTGAAGAGCATTGATTATTGGGAGAAGAAGTAAAAGCCGCCGTAGGCACAGGGTTAACATTAACTGTTGCTTGATCATTATCAACATTAGCTCCATCATCAACGGTTAAAATATAGGTTGTTGTTGTTGTAGCCGTACAAATTGGGTTCGGGCAATTAGTGCATGATAATCCCGCAGCAGGGGACCAATTGTAAGTATAAGTTCCAGTTCCTCCTATGGCAGATAGAATGCCACCTAAAGTAACGGAGTCTCCAACGCAAATATTTTCATTAGGCCCTGCATTTACATTGAGTGGTTGAGCTATCATCTCCTTAGAAAAGAAAGAAAATACAGTTAGAATAACAATATAAAGAAATTTTCTCATTTAAACTATGATGACAAATATATCAAATATATAAGAGAATTCTAGTACGTAGTTTACCCTAATTCATCAACCGAGAAATGTTTGCAATAATTTATTTGAGGAGAGAACTATTTCATCCCTTTTAGCATGTCCATATCCACATTTTCCTTGAATTCGATATCTATTTTTTTACCGATTCCCCAAACTCTACCTTTAATCCAGCCTTTTACTTTTACGGTTACCTTTCCACTTCCCAATGAAGTTAAAGCCGATTTTAAGGCTGCGCTCATCAGTTGCTCTCGATCGGTAGAAATAATAATATCGTAATTATCCTCTGTTTTTTTCTTGATGATAATTTTATCTCCTAAATCTGCTTTTCCTGCTTCAGTTCCTCCAATAAAAAGATCTAGTTTAGCTTTTACCACTTTTATTTTGAAATTATTTGGGTTATCCAGTTTAACATTGATAGTAATTTCAATATTATCGGAAGTCATTGAACCCACTGAAACATCATTTATTCCGTTAAATTCTAATTCCTGAATTTTACAAGAGCTACCAAAAAACATCAGCGCCAACATAGCAGCGCTGATAATATACTTAAAGTTCAATTGAATCATTTTTTTATTGGTGGCTTTCTCCAAAATAACGAAAGAACAACGGAATAGTTTCAATTCCTTTCAAATAGTTAAAAACTCCGTAATGTTCATTGGGTGAATGAATCGCATCTGAATCTAAACCAAATCCAAATAATACTGAATCTAAACCTAATTCCTTCTTAAACAAAGCAACAATTGGAATACTTCCTCCACCTCTAGTAGGAACTGGTTTTTTTCCAAAAGCTTCTTCCATTGCACGACTTGCTGCTCTGAATGCTGGTGAGTCCATCGCAATAACAATTGGCTCTCCACCATGATGAGGACGAACTTCCACTTTAACGCTTGGTGGAGCAATTTTATTAAAATGATCGGTAAATAATTTAGTGATTTCACTCGAAACTTGATTAGGAACCAAACGCATCGAAATTTTCGCGAATGCTTTAGAAGGCAATACCGTTTTTGCTCCTTCTCCAATGTATCCACCCCAAATTCCATTTACATCTAAAGTTGGACGAATACCTGTTCTCTCGGTTGTGGTATATCCTTTTTCGCCATGTAAATCTGCAATATCTAAATGCTTTTTATATTCCGCTTCATTGAAAGGTGCTTTGCCTAATTCATCCCGTTCTGCTTTTGAAAGTTCAGCCACTTTATCATAAAATCCATCAATGGTAATATGATTATTTTCATCGTGCATCGATGCAATCATTTTTGCAAGAATATTGATTGGATTTGCCACCGCACCACCATAAACTCCCGAATGTAAATCACGATTTGGTCCAGTTACCTCCACTTCTAAATAACTTAATCCACGAAGACCAGTATCAATAGAAGGAATATCATTGGCTATCATTGCTGTGTCTGAAATCAAAATAATATCTGCTTTCAATCTTTCTTTATTGGCGGCAACAAAAGTTCCTAAATTATCTGAACCCACTTCTTCTTCACCTTCTATCATGAATTTCACATTACAAGTAAGTGAATTTGTTTTTAGCATGGTTTCAAATGCTTTTACATGCATATACATTTGACCTTTATCATCACAAGCACCACGTGCATAAATTTTTCCATCTTTAATCACTGGCTCGAATGGAGGTGATGTCCACAAATCGAGTGGATCGGCAGGTTGAACATCATAATGACCGTAAACCAAAACGGTTGGTAATTTAGCATCTAAGAACTTTTCTCCATAAACAATTGGATAACCTTTTGTAGGACAAATTTCTACTTTATCGGCACCTGCTTCAATTAATCTTTTTTTCACTTCTTCGGCCGTTCTCAAAACATCGTTTTTATATTTTGGATCTGCACTTACAGAAGGGATTCTTAATAAATCCAACAATTCATTGATGAAACGATCTTTATTTTGATCGATATAGGCTTTGTGTTCATTCATTTTTGTAATTTTTTATTTGCAAATATAGAATTATTGTATTGTCTAAAAAAGGAAAAATAATTGTTAGCAAAAATTCAGTCTTGATTCAAAAGGTTTATTTTTTAACTTACTGTGGTGGAATGCAACCTTTAATGGTTTTTTATAGTCAAGATTAATGTAAACATGATAAATTTACTGAATGAAAAAACTATTTCTACTTACCATTTTGATAAACATCTTCAATTTTGGTAAGGCTCAGATGAACACCACTACTGGAATGACTCCGTTGCAATACGTACAAAATGTATTATTGGGTAATGGAGTTACTGTTTCAAATGTAACCTATACAGGTTATCCGGGTGCCATTGGTGAGTTTAACATTGCAGGTTCTACCAATTTAGGAATGAGCAACGGTTTGGTTTTAACTACTGGTACGGTTTCATTAATCGATCCTGTGTATGGATTTGGTGGTCCCGATGGACCAATGGGGCCCAATAATTCTACTGGTTCTGGAGTTGACAATACTGAGCCAGGCGATCCCTATTTAACTACAATTGCTGGCACACAAACGTATAATGCTGCTATTCTTGAATTTGATTTTACTCCCGTTGGTGATACCGTAAAATTTAATTACGTTTTCGGAACAGAGGAATACATGGAATGGATCACGGGTGGATTTGCCGATGTTTTTGCGTTTGTGCTTTCAGGAGTAACAACTGTTTTACCTGCTGTTAATATTGCAACACTACCTGTAACTGGACAACCCGTGACAGCATTAAATGTAAATGCGAATGTGAATTCTCAATATTATATAGATAACGAAACGGTACCTGGGCAAACGGTGCAATACGATGGATTTACTGTAGTACTAACGGCACAACATCCGGTTATTTGTGGAGAAACTTATCATATCAAAATCATGATTGCAGATGCCATTGATGGAGCTGTAGATGCTGGAGTATTTCTCGAAGCTGGAAGTTTCGGTTCAGAAGGTGTTACCATTACGGCTTCATCGGTAACGGGAGGATCAACAATTGCCGAAGGATGCGGAACAGCTGTATTTAATTTTATTCGTCCTGATACAACTGGAAATTTCACTATCAATTTTGAAATTGGCGGAACAGCCACTCCAGGAACTGATTATACTGCTGTACCTGATAGTATCATTATTCCACAAGGACAAACAACCGGAACCATTACGGTAGATGCATTTCCAGATACTGATTCGGAAACACAGGAAACCATTACATTTTTTATTATTTACGCTAACGGATGTGGAAATGATACCGTGCAAGCAACCATTTTAATTGATAATGTTACACCATTGGCAGTAACCACGAGTGCGCCCATAGAAATATGCACAGACGCGGGGCAATTTGCTATAATGAGCGCAAGTGGAACAGGAGGATATGGGCCGTTGACTTATTCATGGGATAATGGAGCTGGATTTGGAGATACTGTTGTGGTGGCTCCATTAGTAACCACCAATTATACCTTGACTGTTTCCGACACTTGTGGAAATTCTACTCAACAATCGATTGAAATTGTAGTGCAATGCGATATTGTTATTCCAAATATTTTTACACCTAACAATGATGGAATCAATGAGTTTTTTGAGATCTTATATTTAGACCAATATCCAAATTCAAGAGTAGTAGTTTTTGATCGTTGGGGAAAAAAGATTTATGAAAATGCCAACTACCAAAACAATTGGGATGGAGATGGACATTCGGATGGAACCTACTATTATACTGTGACACCCTCTGATCCTGATCAAGAAGAACAGCATGGACATGTGACGTTGATTAGGGAGAAGAATTGAGAGGAGACTTTGGACTTTAGACTTTAGACTTTAGACTTTAGACTTTAGACTTTAGACTTTAGACTTTAGAAATTTAAAAAATTATCCCGGATTCAGCAATGAGTTCGGGATTTTACTTTAATGGAATTTCAATCGTAAAAACAGATCCAGAAGGAGAATTATCACTTACGTCAATTTTTCCATGATGACTATTCACTAAATTAGAAACGATGTATAATCCAAGTCCCGTTCCCTTGGTAGAACGAGTTTCTTCATTTTGAATACGGATAAATTTTTCAAATATTTTTTTGCGATCTTCTTTTTTAATTCCTTGCCCTTGATCTAAAACTATTAATTGAAATGTGTTAGAAGTGGAAACCAATTTCACACTAATTTCAGCATCTTTGGGAGAATATTTTACTGCATTATCTACTAAATTGATGAGTATAGAAATTATCGCTTGCTGATCGGCTTCCGCAAAAATTTCAGGGTTTATTTCCAGATGAAAACGATGATTTTTACCAATAGAAGTTTCCATACTCTTCAAATTATCCTTGATCAATTTAGAAACATTAATTTTCGTTTTATGAATTGGAAAATTTCCCGAATCCATATGAGCCGATTGCAAAATATTTTCAATTAAAACATTTAATCTATCGGTATCTGAAAGTGCATTATTCAAGAAAAGTTTTTTCTGTTCTTCATTCAATTCACGTGCTTGTAATGTTTCGATGAGTAATTTTAACGAAGCGACTGGAGTTTTCAATTCGTGCGTAACAGAAAGCAAAAAATTCTTCTGTTGACGAGCTAAATATAATTCTTTGAGATAGGCTTTATAAGTAAAAATAAATCCGATGAAAAGAAGTAAAGCAAACACTAATCCTTCACCCCACACCATCCAAACACGTTGATCTAATTTGGGATTATCGGCATAAACTAC
Organism: Chryseobacterium gleum; assembly: GCA_945865695.1. Taxonomy (GTDB): domain Bacteria; phylum Bacteroidota; class Bacteroidia; order Flavobacteriales_D; family UBA2798; genus CAMBFX01. Next base: position 29,970 of record CAMBFX010000008.1, read on the forward strand.
ATTGGTGAGTTTGGTAATTAGAAATGCCCACCATCCCAATTGCGCAAGAATATAGGTGAAAAGCAATAAAAGTAATAAGGGAATATTAGAGCGAGATTTCATGAGGCAAATCTAGGGAATAAGCTTTGTTAAATTTTTAAATCAATTGAAATATTCTAGATTTTTATACTTAATATCACGTTAAATCAATTAATTATCTTTCAATTTTTAGTGATTGAATTGAAAATAACACTAACTTACTAGCCAAATAAAATTTAAATGACCACTCGACCACTCGACCACTCGACTCCGCCTCGCTTTGCGATTCGGACAAGCACTCGATAAAACATACCTTTTCCTCTTTTTTTATACAGAAAGGAGGTTTTTATTCAATAAGCTGTAACCTTACCTTTTAAACTTTCGTCTTGGGAGTGAGATGAAAATCAATTTTAAAAAATCATAACTAAATAATTAAAATTTACTTGAGTAAATTCTTTGTCATAATTATCTTTTCTCTATCAAATTTTGCTTATTCCCAAAATTTAATTCCAAACGCAAGTTTTGAGGACACATTATTTTGTCCGACTGGTACAGACAACTCACAAGCACTAGTTGGCTGGTTTAATCCAACATCTGCATCACCTGATTATTACCATGAATGTAACAATGGTGGGGCTGGAGTACCTTCAAATGATTGGGGATACCAAAATGCTAAAAATGGAATTGCTTATATTGGTTTGTCTACTTACTGGAATGATCCTCTCCTAACGAATTATCGAGAATATTTAGAAATAGAATTATCTGCTCCTTTGCAAAATGGAACTAAATATTATTGGTGCATGTGGGTATCATTATTAGATAGTATAGAATATGCTTCAAACAATATTGGAATTTCCTTATCAGATACAACAATTACCAATCCATCCAGTCAATATTTTTTAAATGTTAATGTATATGGTAATAATCAATCCATAATTACAGATAACTTAAATTGGGTTGAAATTGGAGGTAGTTTTATTGCAGAAGGCGGTGAGCTATTTCTCGTTATAGGTAATTTTTTTTCCGATGCGCAAACATTAGTCACTCAAATACAGCAAAACAATACAGGGGGCCCTGGAGCATATTACTATTTGGATAATTTGTATCTAGGAGAATCCCAGTGTTTCTCTGGTGAAATTTACATTCCCAATGTATTTACACCTAATGGAGATGGAATTAATGATTTTTTCAAAATGGAAAATGCATGGGGTAATACAGAGATGTATATATTCAATCGGTGGGGAGAGATTATTAATTATCTAGAAGGAAATAATTGCAATTGGGATGGATTTACAAGTGTAGGCGTTAAATGTCCTGATGGCGTTTATTATTATTTGATAAAAGTTGAAGATAAAGAATTTAAAGGATTTATTCAAGTAATGAGATAAAATCTTATTACCATGAAAAAAATATTTTTTACCTATATGTTATTGTATTTTTCGATCATTAGCTTTGGTCAAAGTACAACTGCCACAAATGCACAAAACCCACCTCAAAATAGGTTCCTTGGTTTTACAAATAATTTTCCTTTGTTTACACAAACAAATGGAATTGTAAGAACTAGGTTAAATCACAATTTTACAACTACCGTCAATGGAGTGAACAAGCAATTCAACGGCTATTTCGGTATAAGTCCACTAGGTTTTTTTAATAACAATACTCCTTATGCCATGCTCCATCTATATGGTCAGGATAATAGTGGTTTTAATGCAGGTGCAGGTTGGCGCCAATGGATGGAAACTGGATTGTTGATGAATGAAAATTCGGATGGAATGTATGTAGGTTTAAAACAAGAGATAGGAACAAACCGCAGCGATGCAATAGTAAATTGGAGTGATGATCCAAATGGCAGCTCTGGGCCTGACAAACTACGTTTTATACATACAGGAGCGAATTTAGGAAATGGAGGAACACAAACTGATCCTCGTGATCCTTTTTCATTGGATGGATATGAATATATGCGAATGACAGCACAAGGTGCAGTCAATGCTTTAGGTTATGCTTCTGGACATATTGGAATTGGCCCATTATTCACAACTGCAAATTTTCCTCAAGCCAGAGTACATATGCATTCAGAAGATGATTTAACTAACTACATTCAAATTTCAATAAATGCATCAACAGGTATAGGAGCAACAGACGGAACACGATTGGGTGTATTAGGTGCACAAAATAATTTAGCTGAAGAAGGAAATGCATTATTATACAATCAGGAACAGGATCGTCATTTACTATTTTCTACGGGTTATGCAACACCAACAAATATTGCAAACACACGAGAACGGGTGCGATTAACTTCTTATGATGCTCCAACCACTTTGCCCAATGGAATTTATGGAAATTATATACCTGATGCTGCAAATGTTCCAGTAAATACTGATATTACTAGAATGTCAATTTCTCATAATCCTTTACAACCAGTAACAAGACCTCTTAGTTTACTTCATTTAGGATATAATACTGGTGCAGTTTCTTTTTTACCAGGCCCAACCGATGGATGGAGAGCATGGATGGATATAGGAATGTTTACTTCTAACGGAACCGATAATGTTTATATCGGATTGAAAAAAGAAAAAGCATCGGTAACAAATCCAACCGACAGACACGATGCAATAATAAATTGGGGAGATAATCAAGCTTCAGGCCCTACTTTTGCTGGTCCAGACCACATGCGATTTGTATTTACCGCAACTCAAACTGGAATTCCAACTACCGCTCCTGCTAATGGTTTTGATGGATTAGAGGCAATGAGAATGACTCCTACATTAAATACAGGTGTGTTATCAGGTATTGGAGGTGATCCATCGTTTAATCAATATTTTGGAGGAAGTGATAGCCCTACGAATACTTTAGAAGTAAACTCATGGGGATTGGTATCAGACCCAGGAGGTTCTAGCGGATTAAGATTTACAGATTTAAATACAAATTCACCAACCATAACAAATCCTGGTCCAGGGGTTTTGGCTGTAAATGATAATGGAGATGTGATTTATGTTCCAGGAGGAGGTTTAGGAAATTATTGTGGATTACCTAAAAATTCCTTAACAGCAGATTATGAAATTGACATGGATGATAAAAATCTGTTCTTCAGAAGAGGAGGAACCATGTTCATAGGTGATGTTAATTGTGGACAAACTCAAAATGCAAGAGTATTCTTAAGAAATTCATTTTTCCCAACATACACTAAGCCCATTGCTCTACAAGTGGAATCAAGTCATGCTTCTGGAAATAATTTTGCTGGATTTTTTCAAGCTCAAAACTCAGGAAGCTTTAATGTAGCACTATTTGGCAGATGTGTTCCTGTTAACCCAACTGCACCCACATATCCACCATCACCAACTACCGGTAATTTCGCAGGTTATTTTGATGGAGACACTTATGTTTCAGGTAGGGTTTATGTTACTCAAGTTGGTTTAGTTATTTCTGATCAAAATATTAAAACTGATATCGATTCTTTAACTGATGCTTTATCGTTGATTGATCAATTAAAACCAAGATCATTCTATTATGATTCAACTGCAATACCTGATATGCAAATGTCAGAAGAAAAACAATATGGATTTATTGCTCAAGACGTAGAAATGATACTTCCAGAACTAGTAAGTCAACAATACTCAGTAGCAAAATTTGATTCCTTGGGAAATGTTACAAATACTCCTCAACTAATCAAAAACCTTAATTATAATTCGTTCATCGCTATTTTGACAAAAGGAATCCAAGAATTAAAATCGGAAAATGCAATTTTGAAAACTGATTTAAATAGTCAAGATTCAATTAATAACTCATTACAAGAACAAATCAACACACTCTATTCAATGATTACTTCTTGTTGTAACAATAATTCAAATACAGAAAATAATGCTATCCAACAAAATCCAACATTAGATGTAACACTATCAGATAATGTTTCAAGTATTGTGTTAGATCAAAACGTACCTAATCCTTTTGCTGAACAAACTACCATCACTTATACTTTAACTGAGGGCGTGAAAAAAGCTCAGATGTTATTTTATCATATCGAAGGTAAATTAATTCAGGCAACAGAATTATCAAATACATCTGGTCAAGGACAAATGAATGTTTTTGCCAATGATTTGAGTACTGGTGTTTATACTTATACTTTAGTTGTTGATGGTGAAATTAAAGGAACGAAGAGAATGGTGAAAGAGTAATTTAAAATTAATAATTCGCGAGGGGAAACCTTCGCCTTTTTTGTTTGACTAAATCATCCTCACAGACTCTGAAAAAATCCCGATAATTATCGCGACAGAGTGACCCATAGAATGACATCAGCGCGACGTCCGAACTAAATATTATTCCTCTACCTTCTTCGGTTTCTTGATGGTAAAAACCCTTGATAAATTAAATCCGAAATAAATATCAGCCTTTGTCCAATCTCCTGTTGTTTCTCCAATAAAAGCTTTGTCAATCATGGTGGCAGAGTTGGTGAAATGCAATTGAAAAACATGTCCGCCTGTTTCGATATCTACACCAAGTGAAAGTGAATTATTAAAGCTAGGGTCCAATTGTCCAGATGGAACATACATGTATTCTCCATTCAAAGAAAGTCGTTGAGTGATTTTTACTCTTGTTGCCATTCCAGTTGCAAAAACGGTATTTTTCTCAGCCACTGTCAAAACGAAATTGCGGTGAAGCACAGATGGCATTACTTGCAAAGTGAACTTAGAAGAAAATTTTCTGCCAATAATCAATTGATGTAAATAATTCAAGCGAGTTGTAAAAACTCTAGTATAAACCGAATTGTCAAATTTCAATCCATTCATCGACATGCTCGAATACCAAACCAATGAAATAGGCATTTTATTGCTTCCTTCTGTTTGCCATAAAATTCTTGCTTTAAAACAACCATCCACTGTTTTTTCAAACGTACTTCTACCAATTCCAATTTGAATACGATCATTAATTCCATAATCAAATCCCATTCGCATGGTGGCTTGATCTAATCCAAACATTTCATAGCCACCGCCTGATAAACTCCCAAAACGATGTTGAATTTTAAAATCCAATAAACCTGCAGCAGTTGTTTCTAATGATTGGGCGTTTACTACTCTGCTGTTTTTAAAAGTTGCAATAACGTGCAGAGGTTCATCTGTTTCACCTAATTCGGAAAGTAAATCTTCCTGTGAAAATGATAATTGACTAATGAATAATGAAAGAATGACTAATACGTGTTTCATGTAGGAATTTTATTTTTTCAATACTTGATAATCAGAAATAGAAATTTTAATAGAAATTTCTTCAGCAATTTTTTTGCCAATCATTGAAGGATCTTCAATTCCGTAATCTTTCAATTTGATTTTAAAATCACATTTAGCCGAAATTTTTCCGTCTTTTACTGTGAATTTTGCTGTTTCTTCAACATCTTTTGTAACATTATGAATGGTTAATTTTCCTTTCACTTTTGCATCATACGTAACGTCTTTTTTCAAATCTAAATCTTTTCCATCAACAATATCACCTTTGAAAGTAGCTTTCGGATATTTTTCAGATTCCATATAATTTTCATTGAAGTGTTCTTGCATCAATGCTTTTTCAAATTCAAACGAACGAATCAACATAGAGAATTCAATTTTCCCTGTCTTGGAATCCAAAACAGAAGTAACACTTTTATTGGTCGCTTCAATATCTTCTACAGAGGTTGCAGAATAGAAAGATGCTTTTCCACTTTTGGTATAATATTTATCTTGCGCAAATAAAGTAGTGGGCAAAATAAAAAGGAGTAGGATTAATTTCTTCATGATAGTATTATTTATTTTTTAGTATTATTTTATTCTACAATTACGCCCATATTAAAAACAAGATCTGTATCAAAACCGTTGAAAATACCTTTTGCTGTAATTTTTTCGCCCGATTTATATTTCTTCAAAACATCCGCCATTTTAGGAATCATGGTAACTCGAACGCTTCTTCCAATTCCTAAGTCATCTGTTGCGGTGGTTTCTAATGAAACACTTAAATTATTCTCATCTTCTGTTTGCATTTCAACAATCGTGCCCGATATTTCAATTACCGTTTCATTGTATTTTTTACTTGCGGATTTCGAATCCTTTATAAATTCTTGCATTACTGTTTCTGCGTCCACTTTCATGTCTGTGGCTAAATCTTCTGCTGTTTTGGGCACTCGATTGAATTCACTAAATCCATAATAAGCAAAATAAGCTCCTACACCCAAACCTACAATTACAATTCCCCAAATAATTTTCTTCTTCACTATAAAATTTTTAATTCCTAATTAATTTTTCACTTCGTTCAAGAGATTAGTTATTCAGCATTCCCTCAGCTACCCATTTTTCAATAGTGGCAATAATACAATCACTTAATTTTGCTCTGCCAAAAGGCATTTTAGCTGCACCGTTAACGTGATTGATTTGCGGTAAAACAAATCCGTTATTTATAGCATCTGTAACACCAGCATACGTATCCAAGATAATACCATTTTGTGCTACAGTAGTACTATGACATTCGTAACAATTATTTTGCAAAATAGGCTTTATATTATTTTGATAACTCACCAAACCATCTGCGCAAAATATTCCATCTCCTAATATTGTAGCTTCGTTTTCTTTCGTACAAGAATTCAACATTATTCCCGAAAAAGTGAGTGAAATAAATAAAATAAAAAAAAGCTTCATATAATTCCTTTATCTGTTTTTAAACTGTGTCGAGCAAAATTAATCAAATTTGTAAACTAAAAACATCTTGCAGCAATAATAAAGTTGAAAACCGTCAAAATGTACCGATAATTCCATATTTCCTCCGAATTATACTAGCTCATAGAACAAAATTCTGATCTTATATAATTGTTAATTATTCTGCATTCCTTCGTCAATCCACTTTTGCAAAGTAAAAATTCGGCATTCATTCCACTTAGGTTTGCCTTTTGGCATTGGTGAAAAACCAGAAGAATGATTAATTACGCCCATCAATGATCCATTTGCCGCGTAATTCTTAACATCTGCATAATTATCTAATCTAACATTGCTACTAGGTGAACTTCCCGAATGACAAGAATTGCAAGAAGTGTTCATCATGGGTAAAATACTAGTGTTAAAACTTACTAAACTATCTTCACAGTAGATTACCGACCAACGAAGTTCTTGTTCGTTTTCTTTAGTACAAGACTGAAAACAAAAAATTAATCCAATGATTATATGTAAAAAAATCCAAGTTGATTTCATATTCATTTTCTATCTTGAAATACAATTTTAAAGCACATTTTTACCATTTTTTAAATATTTATCATTATTGATATAGTTGATTCAAAGACGAAATATAATTAAAATGGGTTGTCTTTAAGTATTAAAAATATTAAATTTCATAATTTATTCCACCTCACAATAGTAGTAAATTATTGAAAATAGACTTAGATTAAAAATTATAAAGGGACCATTATTCAAATTATTTATACAAATTCAGTGGATTATACTGTGTAACAATTAAATAGTCAGTTTGATAAATAGGAGTTGATCACTATTTTTAAGGATTAATATGAGAAAATTTTTATTATCTATATTTTCCTATAAATTTGTTCAAAACAATACATATGAAATTTAAATACAATCTTCTGGCTTTAACTTGTCTATTAATCATACAAAAAGATACATTACAGGCACAAACTACAAAAAACAAAACAGCTGATCAGATTAAAGGAAATCAAAAATTTCAAAAGGTAGCTGAAGAGTGCAAAACTTATAATCAAAACGTTATTGCAAATCAATTTCTACAAGATGAAGCAACTCGTATTGTCACTCACAAAAGACAGTATACCGAATTCACCTCTAAATTAATCAAGACCGGAAAAAAAGACCCAGCTGGAAATGAAATCCTACATGTAGCTTTATATTTGAAAGATGTGCTTACCTATTACCTATTGCCCGATTTTGAAGATTATCCATTGCATTACCTCTGGTATGACTGTTCCCCAGAATTGGTCAGTAATCCAAAAACAGGGGAAAGGCGGAATTTTTGTAGATCGACCTCACTTATTCCTACTTCAGGTCAATCTTTCATGTACAATCATGATAATAATATTGAAATCACGAACAGTAAAAAATCCATGGATTATGATGGCGGTGTTAGTACATGTCTTTTTGCGTTTAAAAAATACGGAATGGCTGCTGGCGAACAAGAACAAGCAAATCGTAATGTTGAACGATTCAAAAATGATTGGTTTGCCACTTGGAATGCTGCTGATGCTTGGAATACACGCATGCTAAAAAAAGCGGAAGAAAAAACATATGATGAATTGATTAAAGAATTTGTGGTAGGAGACGCTTTTCTTTTGAGATCAGGTTTAATGGATTCCTGTAAAGTGAGTTTTAAAAATGATGCCGCGGGTAAGGTAGAAGAAATTACTTTTCAATTTCCATTCATTGATAATAAATATTATGACAAAGAAAAATTCTATGTAAAGGCAGTAAAAAACAAAAATGGTTTTTTTGAAATTAAGAATACGCAACCTGATTTAGCAATAAAGGATGGGTCAGTGATTATTCCATTAGAAGGAAGATTATTTCTAACTTATTATGATTATGGTCATAAAGCATATACTATACGTCAATGTATTTCAACTATTTTTTATGATGCTATGTACCGCAGTATTTTTGCTGAAAACCGAATTTTCGGAATTGCGAATACTGAGGAAGAGACAATCAATGAATCGGATGAAGAATATGGTGTTTGGTGGAAGAGAAAATACTTAGAAACTTCTTATGATTCATCCAAAGATTTGATTTTATTTAGCAATTTTTTTACCAAATATGCATCAACATTTAAAATGTAAAAATATATGAAAAAAGCTTATATTTTTCCGGGCCAAGGTTCTCAATTCGTAGGAATGGGAAAAGATTTATATGAATCCAATCCACTTGCCAAAGAACTTTTTGAGAAAGCGAATACCATTTTAGGATTTCGCATTACAGATATCATGTTTGCAGGAACCGATGAAGAACTAAAACAAACGAAAGTAACTCAACCTGCTATTTTTCTTCATTCGGTGATTTTAGCGAAAACATTGGGAGAAAATTTTAAACCGGATATGGTAGCCGGACATTCACTCGGAGAATTTTCTGCATTAGTAGGAAATGGTGCTTTATCATTTGAAGATGCATTACAATTAGTTTACAAGCGTGCGTTAGCAATGCAAAAAGCTTGTGAAATAAATCCGAGCACAATGGCGGCCGTTTTAGGAATGGAAGATGCGAAAGTGGAAGAAATTTGTAAAACCATTCCAGGAATTGTGGTTGCGGCAAATTATAATTGTCCGGGGCAATTAGTTATCTCTGGAGAAATAGATGCAGTTAATAAAGCTTGTGAAGCATTAAAAGCGGCAGGAGCAAAACGTGCATTATTGTTACCTGTAGGTGGAGCTTTTCATTCTCCTTGTATGGAGCCTGCGAGAATAGAATTAGAAGCAGCAATTAATTCAACAAATTTTAATACTCCTACTTGTCCGGTATATCAAAACGTAACCGCATCTGCAGTATCCGATCCCAATGAAATAAAGAAAAATTTAATTTCTCAATTAACCGCTCCAGTTCGTTGGACGCAATCTATTTTAGCAATGACCAATGATGGCGCTACACATTTTGTAGAAGTTGGGCCAGGAAAAGTATTACAAGGATTGGTGAAGAAGATTAGTGCGGGTGCAGAGGTGATGAGTGCGTGAATTAAGTTGGAAAGTTTAGAAAGTTGGAAAGTTGGAAAGTTTAGAGGTTTTGAAATTTCGGAAGAAAACTTTATAACTTTTAAACCTTATAACTTTTGAACTTTTCTATTTCCACTCAATCCCGATCACCCCTTTCACCATTTTAAAATATCCCTCTCCTGCTTTTCCATTCTCCTTCAAATCTTTTTGCAAACCTGATTTTCCCTTTGAAATTAATTGTTCAATGATGGCACCCGTCATTTTTTTTCCTCCTATTTCATAAGGAATTTTAAAATCACAACCGTTTTTCCAATTGCTACAACCGAGTGCTGATTTTCCTTGAAGTAATCCGATAGATTTACATTTTGGACAAATAATTTTATTGGGATCAAAAACTACTTTTTCGTTTTTTGTTTTTTGTTTTTCGTTTGGAGTCTCCAATCTTTGTTCTTGGCTCTTTGTTCCTTTTTCTTTCTTACTCATCACTTTTGCCTCATCACTTTTGGCTTGTGGCTTGTCACTTGTGGCTCCCTCTATCGCAAATATCTTATGCGTAACCACAGTCGCATTCACTTCTGCAATTAAATTCACCACCATTGCTGTCAATTCATCTTTGAAAGTATCCACTTCGTATTCGCCTTTTTCAATCATTCGTAATTTACGTTCCCATTGCCCAGTGAGTTCGGCACTTTTTAATAAATCTGTTTGAATGATTTCAATTAATTTTATTCCGGTATCTGTTGGAACTAAATTTTTCTTTTCTTTCTTGATGTAATTTCTTCGTATAATCGTTTCAATAATGTTGGCTCTAGTAGATGGTCTGCCAATTCCATTATCCTTCATTAGCTCGCGTAATTCTTCATCGTCTACTTGCTTTCCCGCTGTTTCCATGGCACGAAGTAAAGTTGCTTCAGTAAAATATTTAGGTGGAGAAGTTTGTTTTTCACTCAGCGTTGGTTCATGCGGACCTTTTTCTCCCTCTATGAATTTTGGTAAAACTTGTTTGTTGTCTTCGTTCTGTTTCTCATTCTCTTCTTCTGGTTCTTCTACTCCGTAAACAATTCTCCAACCCGCTTCTAAAATTTGTCTTCCTGTTACTTTAAATTCTAATTCCTTTACATTTCCCAATACTGTTGTATTTGAAACCACACAATCAGGATAAAAAACGGCAAGGAATCTTTTTGCAATCATATCATACACTCGCAATTCATCATAAGTTGCTCCCGAAGGTGCAATTCCTGTAGGAATGATCGCATGGTGATCGGTGACTTTTGTATTATCAAAAACTTTTTTCGATTTGCGAATTTTATCTGCCAAAAGTGGTGCGACTAAAGCATCATATACTTTCATTCCTTTCAATATTCCAGGAATTTTTGGATAAATATCATCCGAAAGATAAGTGGTATCCACACGCGGATAAGTTACCCATTTTTTTTCATAGAGTGATTGAACCGTTTTCAATGTTTCATCGGCAGATAAACCGAATTTCTTATTGCATTCTACTTGGATAGAGGTTAAATCAAATAATCGAGGTGGAAGTTCATTCGCTTTTTTTACTTGCACCGATGCAACGGTAAATTCAGATAATTTTATTTCGGCTAAAAATCCAGCTGCTTTTTCTTTTTCATTGAATTTTCCCTCTGTACAATTGAAAGTAACGCCTCGATAAATCGTTGCTAATTCCCAATACGTTTCGGGTTTGAAATTGACAATTTCTAAATGACGATGAACAATCATTGCTAAAGTTGGAGTTTGTACTCTTCCAACAGAAAGCACTTGTTTGTATCCGCCATATTTTAAAGTAAACAATCTTGTGGCATTCATCCCAAGTAGCCAATCACCAATAGCACGAGAATTTCCAGCTGCAAATAATCTTTCAAAATCTTTTCCTGGTCGTAATTTTTGAAAACCTTCCTTGATAGCTTCTTCTGTTAAGGAAGAAATCCACAATCGTTTGATCGGTTTCGTGTTTTTCGCTTTGGATAAAACCCAGCGTTGAATCAATTCTCCTTCTTGCCCAGCATCACCACAATTAATTACTTCTTCGCATTGCTGAACTAATTTTTCTATGGTGGCAAACTGTTTTTCTACACCCGAATTCTTAATCAATTTTATTCCAAATTTTGGTGGAAGTATTGGTAAAGAATTTAAACTCCAAGATTTCCATTGGGGAGAATAATCTTCGGGTTCTTTGAGTGTGCATAAATGTCCGAAGGTCCAGGTAACGCAATAGCCGTTTCCCTCGAAATATCCATCACGTCTGGTGTTGGCTCCAAGAACTGCAGCGAGATCTTTTGCTACTGATGGTTTTTCGGCAATACACAATTTCATGATTTAAAAGATAGAATCACTTCGTGATATTTTTGCCGCGGATTTCGAGGATTAAAAAGGATTAAATACAGTAATGCATTTAATCCAGTACTAAAT
>CAMBFX010000009.1 GCA_945865695.1 Chryseobacterium gleum
CGATTAAATCCATCTGTATTAGAATCATTATTAATCATTCTAACCGTAAAGGTATTGGCAACTGCAGCTGTAGGAATTACTTCTATTGGACGATATCTGGTTGTGCCAACACTTGATCCTGTTGGAAATAAATAAACCGCAGAAACAATAGTGGACCTAGATAAAAATCCTGGGGCAACACTACTTACAAATCCTTCCGATCCGGGAGTCGTATTATTAGTTACAGCAGCTGTTGAAGTATTTAACACGAAAAACGAATTTCCATCCGTGGATAGCTCTCGATTGTTAATGGTTAATATTCCATTGGTGCCAGTATTTGCGTTTACATTCACTAAAGTTTTCTTACGATTATTCCCAACACCAGATCCGGTTAAGGTCAAATTATTGAAAGTAGTTACTGTTCCGTTTGTGCTGGTGATCAATTGTTCTGTATTCCCGAATAATTCTACGGTGCTATTTCCTCCATTAAATGTGGCATCATTAATCCAATCTTGTTCTACACGCAAAGTTCCATCACCACTCGCAGTTGATGTAGAATTAATTTCAAAATTTCCTGGAGTTGGGAAGGTCGAGTTTTTTGTAATCGTAATGGAACCATTATTTAAAAATGAACTACTGTTGGAAATTTCCATACCGCCATTTGAAATCATTGATGCACCTGTATTCACTTGAATAGTGGCTCCGTTCGAAAAGAAAATTTGCGAATAGGAATTTAATCCTGCAAATAATGTGAATAAAACGAGTAAATTTCTTTTCATCTTCTTTAACTTAACATCTTAAAGATACAATTATATCGTATAAGGTTGCATGGGTTCAATAATTTAACAAAAAATAATTGATTTGCTATCTGTTTTATCAAGTATATCGAGGAATGCTTTGGCATATTATTTAGTCTTAAATATTTGATTAACTAACAATTGCTTTTTTGAAATTGACTAATTCGTTTAATTTATTGATTCCAAAAACGACAAATATTTTAATATCAAATACTGGTTAAAGTAAAAAAATCAAGGTGTTTTTAAACGGGTAAAAAAAGAATCAAAAAAAATACCTCAAATTTTATTTCGAGGTATTGAATAATTAAGAAGTTAAAAAATTAAGCTTTAATACTTGCTCGAATAATATTTAATGCTCCTCCAGCCTTAAACCATTCTATTTGCTGAGCATTATAACTGTGATTTACTTTAATAGAATCTTTACTTCCATTGGAGTGATTAAAAATCATGATTAACTGTTGACCAGGTGCAAAATAATTCAAACCAGCGATTTCGATTATATCATCTTCTTGAATTTTAGTGTAATCTTCTTTGTTGTCAAAAGTTAAAGCTAACATCCCTTGTTTTTTCAAATTGGTTTCATGGATTCGAGCGAATGATTTTACCAATACCGCACGAACACCTAAATGACGAGGTTCCATAGCCGCATGCTCACGAGAAGAACCTTCACCGTAATTCTCGTCACCAACAACAATAGTTCCTATATTTTCAGCTTTATAAGCACGTTGAACTTTTGGAACACCATCATAAGCACCCGTTAATTGATTTTTTACATTATCTGTTTTTTCATTGAAAGCATTAACAGCACCGATTAACATGTTATTGGAAATATTATCTAAATGTCCACGATATTTCAACCACGGTCCTGCCATTGAAATATGATCGGTTGTACATTTTCCTTTTGCCTTAATTAATAATTTTAGATTTTTTAAATCGACCCCTTCCCAAGCTGCGAAAGGATCTAGTAATTGCAATCTATCGGAAGTAGGAGATACTTTTACAGAAACAGAAGAACCATCTTCAGCGGGTGCTAAAAATCCGGCATCTTCAACTGCAAATCCTTTTTTAGGTAACTCATCACCTGTTGGTGCATCCAATTTTACTTGCTCACCTTTTTCATTGGTTAAAGTATCTGTTAACGGATTAAAAGAAAGATCACCTGCGATTGCCAAAGCTGTTACTAATTCTGGAGAGCCTACGAATGCAAATGTATTTGGATTTCCATCAGCACGTTTAGCGAAATTTCTATTGAATGAATGAACAATGGTATTTTTTTCTGCTTTCTCAGCACCTGTTCTATCCCACATACCGATACATGGTCCACATGCATTAGCAAAAACATTCGCACCAATATTATTAAAAATAGAAATGAAACCATCTCTTTCAATTGTATAACGAACTTGCTCAGATCCTGGGGTAATAGTGAACTGTGCTTTTGATTTTAAATTTTTATCTACCGCTTGTTTTGCCAATGAAGCAGAACGAGCAATATCTTCATAAGATGAATTGGTACATGAACCAATTAAACCTACTTCGATTTTTGTTGGCCAACCGTTTTTAGCTGCTTCTTCTTTCATTTTAGAAATAGGTGTTGCTAAATCTGGAGTGAAAGGACCATTTAAATGGGGTTCTAATTCAGAAAGATTAATTTCATAAACTTCATCAAAATATTTTGCTGGATCTGCATAAACTTCTGAATCTCCAGTTAAATGTTCTCTAATTTTATCCGCTAATTCAGCTACATCAGCACGACCGGTTGATTGTAAATAACGAGCCATTGAATCATCATAGCCGAAAGTAGAAGTGGTTGCTCCAATTTCTGCGCCCATATTACAAATGGTTCCTTTTCCTGTACAAGAAAGTGAAATTGCACCATCACCGAAATATTCTACTACTTTATCTGTTCCGCCTTTAACGGTTAACATTCCTGCAACTTTCAATATAACATCCTTTGCAGAAGTCCAACCGTTTAATTGCCCTGTTAATTTGATACCAATTAATTTCGGCATTTTTAATTCCCAAGCTAAACCAGCCATTACATCACAAGCATCTGCACCACCAACTCCAATAGCAATCATTCCAAGTCCACCAGCATTTACAGTATGTGAATCCGTACCAATCATCATTCCCCCTGGGAAAGCATAATTTTCTAAAACTACTTGATGAATAATACCAGCACCTGGTTTCCAAAAACCAATTCCATATTTATTGGAAACAGAAGATAAAAAGTCATAAACTTCTTGATTGGTTTTAATCGCACGATCTAAATCTTTTACTGAACTATCTTTTGCTGTAATCAAGTGATCACAATGAACAGTTGAAGGAACAGCTACTTTAGGACGTCCAGCTTGCATAAATTGCAATAAGGCCATTTGAGCTGTTGCGTCTTGCATCGCAACACGATCTGGATTAAAATCTACATATGAAGTTCCTCTGGAATAGCCAGCAGAAGGAAGATTTTCTGCTAAATGTGAATAGAGGATTTTTTCAGTTAAAGTCATTGGTTTGCCGAGCATTTTACGAGCTGCAGCGATTTTGCCCGGCATTTCGGCATACGTTTTACGGATCATTTCGATATCAAAAGCCATAGGAATTGAATTTTTAGTTTTATTGCAAGGCGAAATTACAATTTAGAAATGTGATTAGAAAGGAAAAAAGGCAAAAAAATTTTAAATATCAATCGCCCAAACTCTTTACTCCTTTTGTGATGATTAAAATATCATTAAAAGGCTTATAATCCTTGGCGTAAATAATATCAATTTTCCGAAGTGTTTTTTCGTTTTGTTGATGTTTTGGAAGAGAGGAGGAGGTTTTAATGACCCCTTTTTTGATTTTTGGTAATTTATAGCTACCAGAGCTGTTGGTGAATGAATATCCTACCCAAGATAATCTGCCGAATATAACTTTGAAAATATTTGGAAAAAATCCTGCTTTGCGTTTTATAATTAAAATTAAAATGGGCGAAAAAAGTAGAATAATAATAGAAAAGAAAAAATCAGTTAATCGTTTATTTCTTACGTTTTTTGTTCGGGTAATTGAATTAATATCCAAAACATATAAATCACCCTGTGTATCGATGGAGTTACTTCCGATGAGATATAAACTTTCAGGCTGAGCAATTTTAAAATCAACTTTACGGCTTTCGGTTTTCGACATCAAATCAATAATTTGTTGAGCCGAATTATCTCGCGCACAAAATATAATTTCATCAATTTTATGAATATCGATGATGTCATTTAATAAAGTAATATCGCCCAATTGATCTGCTTTTTTTTCTCCTGCAATAGGACTAACATTGGCAATAAAATCGGTAGAGTTATTGGTTTGTTTTAATAGTTCGCCTACTCGTTTTGTTTCATCAGAATGACCGATAATGGCAAATCTTTTATTGTAATTCGTGGTCAAACTATAACCGGAAATTTTTGTGAAATGAAAAATACCTCTCCATAATAAATAAGAAATGAAAACCCAAACACTTCCCATTAATAGAATTACCCGGGAAAACTGAACTTCTTTTGGTAAAAGTCCGTAAATCATCAAAAGCAATGCTGTTCCAATGAAAATACCTTTTAAAACCGCTAGTAATTTAATAGGTTTATCATATCCACCATTCAACCAAACAGAAATTAACCATAGTCCAGCATAAGATGGTAAAGCGATGTTTAATAAATCTTTTTCGAATATTTTTTCACTAAAATCACTGTATAAATTAGTAATTAGAAATAAACCCAAAAGAATAGAGACATAATCAATAAATGGAACGATAGATTTTTTGAGAAAACGACTAAAAATTGCAGCGCCTGCTCTTAAGTAAATAGCAAAATTGATAAGAAATGAGAAAGTCTTAGCATTTTTTTCGGAGAAATGTTTTTTCGCAAAAATGATCATCGCATTATAAAATACGAAGACATAATTAACAGAACTTTTTTTAGTGCTTTCCCCCTTGTAATGGATAATTCTTGTTTCTGGGAAATAATAGTTTTTATATCCTCCTAAAATAATTCGGTAAGACATGTCGATATCTTCTCCATACATAAAAAAATCTTCATCCAAATAACCAATTTTATCTAAAACTGATTTGCGCATCATCATAAATGCCCCTGATAGAATTTCAATTTCATGTGTTTTATCTTTGTCTAAATATCCCAAATGATATTTCGAGAATTTTTTAGAACGCGGAAATAATCGGGATAAGCCAAATATTTTATAAAACGCAACCGATGGAGTAGGTAATCCTCTTTTTGATTCGGGTAAGAAATGTCCTTTCCCATCAATCATTTTCACTCCCAAACCTCCTGAATTTGGATGCGAATCCATAAAATTTACTGTTTTGAAAAAGGTATCTTCTTCCACTACAGTATCTGGATTCAACAATAAAACAAATTCGCCTTTCGCCATGGCAATGGCTTGATTATTGGCTTTTGAAAATCCTGTGTTAATTTTATTTTCAATGAGAATTACCTTAGGAAACTTGGCTTTAACCATTGCACAAGAGCCATCGATGGAATTATTATCCACTACAAAAACATCGCCCTCTACTTTCTCCAATGCCTTATAAACCGAGTTTAGACATTGCTCGAGGAAGTATTCTACATTGTAGTTAACGATGATAACTGAAAGCTTCATGAATGGACGAAGTTAGGAATAAATAACGATAGAGGGAAAGTCTCAGTATGAATGAGAATTAAAAAACATTAACTCAATGACGTGTCAAGGAGTTTTCATAAGGAATACGGTGTAAAATAGATCTTCCGAGCGATTGTTCGTCAGCATACTCAAGTTCACCGCCTACAGAAATTCCGCGAACAATATTGCTCACTTGAATATTTAAATCTTTTAATTTTCGAAAAAGGTAAAAATTGGTAGTATCACCTTCCATGCTCGACGGTAAAGCCAAAATCACTTCTTTTACTTCGTTATTTTGAACACGGTCTAATAAGGAAAGGATGTTAAGGTCGCTTGGGCCAATTCCATCCATTGGAGAAATTATTCCACCTAGCACATGATATAATCCAAAGTATTGTTGAGTGTTTTCTATGGCCATCACGTCTCGAATATCTTCCACTACGCATATCAATCCTGAGTCACGTCTTTTATTGGAACAAATCGTGCAGATTTCAGAATCTGAGATATTGAAGCAATTTTTACAATGTAAAATTTCTTTTTTAAGCTTAGATAGGGAACGAGTGAAATTTTCTACTTCTTGTGGACTTCTTTTCAAAAGTTGAAGTACATATCGCGCAGCAGTTCTTCTGCCAACACCCGGAAGGGAGGCAAATTGATCTACGGCATCTTGTAAAAGTTTGGATGAAAAATTCACTTCACAAAAATAAGGTAACGTGAAGCTCAATTTAGGCACAAGGTTATAATTTATTAACAGAACGGAAACGGGTTAAGTTATAAAGTAGATATGGATTGCTTGTGATTTTTAAAGGATTAGCCATATTTCCCCTATTTAAGCATTTAATATAAATAGGAATTTGTAATTATTTTGAGATTTGATGTCATTAAAATTATACCAATAAAAAAAATGAAAGAGGTGTTGATGTAATTATTTTGGGATAAATAAATAGGTTAATAACGATTTCCTATAGGGTTAATAGGAAAAGAGATTCACATGATTTCTAAATATAACATTCTTAAACTTAAAATCAGAAAATGAATTTTATTCTATTTATTAGATTATGAATTATTTTTTTAATCATAAAACTCATTCATAACTTCATTTAGAAACTCATCATGTTTGTCGGTTTGTATCTGAAATTTCAATTAGGGTTTTTGATTCTCCGATGTAATTAAAGACTAAAATCTTTGCGCTTTTTTTAGTATTTTTTCATCATAGCCAGGTTTCATCAATTCTACATACTTTATTCTAAATGAAAAAAGAATGGAAAGGTAAATTCTGAAAACGGTTAAAAATTCAGGTTTTATACCTATTTTTTTAAGTGATAATACTTTGAAAAAAATCAAGAATAAAAAAATGCTATTTATTTTTAAACATTGTTTTCAAAACTGAAACTAATGAATATAGTCAATTCAATTCCGAACGCTCAACTTCATATATAATGTAGTTCGGATCTGATAATTTATTTTGTTCATTAAAATCAAGTTGAAGTTCTTTTTCAAGCTTGATTTTTGTTGGGCGCAAGGTCAAAAAATAAAGCAAAATTCCAATAGAACCATAAACGAAGACTAAATTTTGCGATAGAAAAGAAGCTAAAAAGCAGGTAAGCGCGGCTATTTCTGCGAACGCAAATTGAATGATTTGAATGATAAGATAGCTTTTGAATTTTGAGGCTAATTCTTTTTCACGAGTGATTTTTTTTAATTTTACTTGGTAAAAATATTTTCCCATACTAATAATTAAAATAATGGCACTTGGAACGGCTATTAAAAATATATTCTGAGTATATAAATCAATTATTGAAGATTCTTCATTGACTAGAACGAATATAATAGCAATAAAAATCAATTGAGCCATCATCATTCCAAGATGAAGAATGAGAAGAGTTTTTAAATAATGGCGATAGGTAATTTGAAATTTAACCATTGTTTAATTTATTCAATAAAATTATTTATAAAAATCTACTACTTCTCGATCCTGTTTTACTGAGTGCGGTGGTATAAGTAAGCATAAATTCCATCGCGTTTCCAGCTTTCGCAGCTGTTAAATTAGATAAAGTAAAATCATAAGCAGCTCCAACACTTAAAGGCCCCCAATTTAATCGGAGAGCAGCATAAAAAGCATCTCCAAATCTCATATAAGTTCCAAAATCTAAAGAGGTTTCATCGAAAAAGACCGTTGATCGTGATGCTTCTTTTAAAATAATTTTAAAATCTGTTCCCACATTTACTATCCTATTCGGTCCTTGAAATTTGGTTAAGAAATTGGGACATATTTTTAATTTAGTATTGGGAATAGTAATTTGTGCACCTCCGTGAACAGTAATTTTTCTAAATAATTTATCCAAAGATCCATTGAAATTTAGATCGGGTGAAGTTAAATGTGAACCAGATGCTCCCCCAAAAATTAAAAGGTCTTCAGTTATTTTCCCATTATAATATAAGCCTGCATTAATGTCAAAATCCATTGAAGAAATGGGAGCACCTTCACCATTAGGTAAAGTTTGATCGAATGCTACACCCGTAAATTGATTTCCCCAATACAATCCTCCATAACTTATCGATCTTTGTAAAAATCCAAGTTGTATTCCAGCTGCCAGAAAATGATTGTCTGCAATTTGTTGCGCATAGGATAAATTGAACATATAATTTCCTGTTGTCAATCTAGAATCACCAGCTTTATCATTATAGAAAGTAGCACCTATTCCAATAAAATTATCATGAAGTGTTTCACGCAGAATGGGAGCATCCACAGATGCAGATATGGTTTGAAAGGGATTTCCTAAACCTCCCCATTGATTTCTGAAATTACTCATTAAACGAATATCACCGTTCATCATTCCACAAGCACCAGGATTGATCATCAATGGTGATGTATAGAATTGTGAAAAATGGATATCCTGTTGAGCCTTGGAGTTTGTCAATGCAAAAACCGAGAAGCATGCTATTATTAATTTTTTATTCATAATTCAATATTTTATTTCATTGTGTAAATGAAAATTTTTAATAATTAATTAACGAACTAAAGTGATGTTACCTTTCATTTTGGATGATTCACCTGATGATAGAACATATTCTAACGCATAGGCAAAAACACCAGTATTAGCATCTTTACCGTCATGAGTTCCATCCCATCCAATAGTTTGATCGGTGGTTTCAAAAACTAATTGCCCGTAACGATTATAAATTTTAAACGTCAAGTTAAGTATGCCTTGCCCCAAAACAAATAATTCATCATTACTTCCGTCTCCATTAGGTGAAAACGCATTGGGAACTCCAATTCCTTCAATAATATTTACTGTAATTAAAACGGAATCTGTTGCTGCACATCCTCCTTCTGAATAAGTAACCACATAATTAGTTGTTTCTTGCGGTAAAACAGTAGTGGAAGCACAGGTTGTACAATTAACACCAGTTGATGGTGTCCATAAATAATTTCCAGATCCACTTCCTGTTGCTGTTATTGGAACAGAATTTCCTAAATTCACAGTTGTATCTCCGAATGCCGTAACTGAAGGTGCTGCACTAACAACTATTGAAGTGTCTGCATTATCAGAACCTGAAGCATTCGTAACTACTAAATCAATTGTATAAGTTCCTGTTGAATTAAAACAAATAGTACCTGGATTTTGTGATGTTGAACTAGAAGGTGTTCCTCCATTAAAAGTCCATGCATAAGTGGTTCCGCTTATACTGGTATTATTTATAGTTATGCAATCTCCTTCGCAAATAGCATTACTGCTAGTTGTAAAAGAGGCAACAGGTGCTGGACAATTAACAACAGTAATATAATTATTCTGCGTTGATGTATTTGAACCTACGCCATTAGTTGCAGTTAAGGATACTGAATAAGTTCCAGGAGTGGAATAAGTAATGATAGGATTTTGTGCGGTTGAAGTAGCAGGTGTTCCTCCGGCAAAAGTCCAATTCCAAGAGGTTGGATTATTAGTTGAGTTATCAGTAAATGTTACAGTTGCTCCAACGCAAACAGATGGTGTGCTTGCCGTAAATGAAGTAACAGGTGCAGCGGTGCAAGAAGTTACTGTAATAAATCCAGCTTGTGTTTCTGTATCTGTTCCATTAGCATCGGTTACTGTAAGAGAAACTTGATAGGTTCCGGGTGTATTATAACAAATATTGGTGGGGTTTGCGGCTGTAGATGTAGAAGGTGTTCCTCCAGTGAAAGTCCAAGAAGTTGTGGTAAACGGACCGCCTGTGCTTGTATTGGTAAAACTAATACAATCAGATGAACATGGTGTTTGATTACTGGCTGTAAATGATGCAACAGGTGGAGAGGTACAACTGGTAACAGTAATAAATCCAGCTTGTGTTTCTGTATCTGCTCCGTTGGCACTAGTAACAGTTAATGAAACCTGATAAGTTCCAGGTGTATTATAACAAATATTGGTGGGGTTTGCGGCAGTAGAGGTAGAAGGTGTTCCTCCAGTGAAAGTCCAAGAAGTTGTGGTTAATGGTCCCCCTGTGCTTGTATTGGTAAAACTAATACAATCCGATGAACATGGTGTTTGATCACTGGCAGTAAAAGCTGCAACAGGCGGTGTGGTTGTCGTTGCAGTCAGAGTTACATCATCAACAGCAAACGATGGATCACCACCACTTCCGTTTCCGTCATTCACCCATCTAAAACCTATTCTAACATTTGTATTATTGTTTGCAGAAGCAGGTAAATTAATAGAAAAGGCGGTCCAAGTTCCTTGAGGAGCACAAGTGGTTGGTGTTTTTGCTAATGGATCAATGGTTGCCCATGTTGCTCCATCGAAATAAACTAATGAAGCATCATCATTTGCACCTTCACCGTTTTCAATATAATTGAATGCAATGGAAATATTACTTTGACCCACACAACTAATAGTTGGAGATTCGCATCTTTTATCAGTTACTTCAGCTGCTGACGAAGCATCATAGGCTGCGCCACAATCTCCAGCGGGACAAATTACTGCAAAAGTAGACCCAGGAACATTTCCAACATGCAAACTTTGGTCGCCACCTCCACCAACACCACATTGACCAGCGGCCATCCCTGCCTCGCGGTCACTTACGTAAAATTTATTGGCAGTTGCTCCATTTGCGGTTACGTTGGTTGTTGTCCATGCAATAATGGATGGGTCACAACCTGAGCCAGCCGCACAAGGAGTACCATCAAAAGTTTCGGTATAAAAAACCTGTGAAAAAGAAATGGATGGTAATGAAATTAAAATTAGGAGGAGTAGTTTTTTTATCATCTTAATTAGTTTTTAAATAAATGAATTTCACCTTTTGGTTCATAGCATTTCATTTTGAGGCGTTAAAGTAAGATTTTTTTTAATTCAAAAAAAGGTTTTTCTTTGAGTGATATTAACTTTTATATAAATAGGACATGGGTAAGTCAAGATTTTCACTGATTTTATTGGTTTTATTTCCCTTGTTTAGTTGGTCTCAATTAGAAAAAAAAGATTCACTTTTAGGTAATTTTACTCCTGAATATGATGAAATTATTCAATATTATAAACAGTTAGCTGATAGTTTCCCTAATTCTAGATTGATTGAAATGGGGAAAACAGATATTGGTAAGCCTTTACATTTATTTGTTATTAACTCTGAATCATTTTCAGCGATTGAAGAATTAAAAACTTCAGGAAAAGTATTTTTATTAATTAACAATGGAATTCATCCTGGTGAACCAGATGGTATCAATGCTTCCATTCTTTTTGCCAGAGAAATTCTAAATGAAAAGAAATCTGAGTTTTTACAGAATTGTGTTATTGGAATTATTCCAGTTTACAACGTGGATGGTTGTTTAAATAGAGGGAAATATAGTCGTGCCAACCAAGATGGCCCTGAAGAATATGGATT
Organism: Chryseobacterium gleum; assembly: GCA_945865695.1. Classification (GTDB taxonomy): domain Bacteria; phylum Bacteroidota; class Bacteroidia; order Flavobacteriales_D; family UBA2798; genus CAMBFX01. Next base: position 11,253 of record CAMBFX010000009.1, read on the forward strand.
TAGAGGGAATGCTCGCAATCTTGATTTGAATAGAGATTTTATAAAAATGGATTCAGAAAATGCAAGATCATTTGCGAAAATTTTCCATTCATTCAATCCACATTTATTAATTGATACACATGTTTCAAATGGTGCCGATTATCAATACACGATGACCTTTATTACTTCTCAAATTTGTAAGTTGGATGGAAATTTAAAACAATTGGCCATTGATAAAATTGAACCAGCGCTTCATAAACACATGAAGAAAATGAAATTTGAAATGAGTCCTTATGTGAACACTATTGGAGAAAAACCCGAGAGTGGTATTGCTGATTTTTTAGAAACACCAAGATTTGCTACTGGATATGCTTCTTTGTTTGATGTATTAGGATTTACCACTGAAACTCATATGTTAAAACCATTTCCTCAAAGAGTAAAAGCAACGCTAGAATTTTTTAAAGGTATGAAATCGGTAATCATAGAAAATAAAGGCGAAATTTTGAAATCTAAAAAAGAGGCAGAAAAAAATACGGCTAAATTGGGAGGTAGATTGGGGTATAATTATTCTTTAGATACCTCTTCGTTTCAATTAATAGATTTTAAAGGTTATGAAGGCGTTTATCAAAAAAGTGAGGTTACAGGATTAGATAGATTATTTTATGATCAAACAAAGCCATTTACTAAAAAAATAAAATATTTCAGACACTATAAATCTGAAATTACAACCGTAAAACCTTTTTGCTATATTATACCGCAGGCATGGAAAGAAGTAGTGGAAAGATTAGCATTAAATGATGTTGAATTATATCAAGTAAAAACGGATACTACACTTGAAGCTTTTGTATATTTTATTGAAGAATTTGAAACAACAAAAAAACCATATGAAGGTCACTATTTACATACTAAAATAAAAAATAGCACAAGAAAATTGAATATGAAAGTTTACCGAGGTGATTACATCGTTTTTACAGGGAAAAATACGGACAAGTATGTGGTAGAAACTTTGGAGCCTAATTCTATGGATTCGTTTTTTGCATGGAATTTTTTCGATGAAATTCTTCAACAAAAGGAATGGTTTTCTGATTATGTATTTGAAGATATAGCGGTTCAATTATTAAATGAAAATGCAGAACTTAAAAATAAATTTGAGGAAAAGAAAAAAGGAGATATTAAATTTTCAGAAGATGCATTTGCGCAATTATTATTTATTTATAATGAATCAAAATACAAAGAAAAAACGCATAATCTTTACCCAGTTTATCGAATTGAAAGTGATTCAAGTCCTGAGGCAGTGATTATAAAAAAAATAAGTTGGAGATAATTAATATTTTAAACTTTCAAATGAAATTTGGTTTTCTTTTGCGAAATGGAGAATAGCAGTAGCTTTTTCTTTTCTGTTTTTTGCATGATGGGATAATTCATCTAATTGACGTTGTATATCTAAAAAAACAATTTCTCTCTCTTTTTCGTCTTTCATTTCTTTTTCTCTCCATTCAGTTCTCAACTGTAATAATTGTGTTTCTTTAATTTTTTGTTCTGAAATATTGATCATCAATCCTCTTATATATTTTACACCTTCAATATTTAAACCAACTAAATGGTCTTCGATCCATAACTGAGTGCCATTGGAGGATTGAAAGCGAAATGGAATAGTTAGAAGACCGGGCCCATTAAATTTATGCCAATTTTTTATTTTAAAATTTGTTTCAACATAATCTTCTGGATGGATTAGGCCAGGAAATACATCGCGGTTCAGTCTTAATTCCTCAGCTTAATATCCAGTTAGCTCAAAAATATTTGGACTTGTAAATTCTTTATTTCCTCCTGTTTCATATAAAACAGGGTTAGGTAGTTTATTTAGTAAGGCAATTAGATTATCCATTTTTTAGAAAATCAGAAATTAATAAATGAAAATGATGAACGCCTTTTTCCATTTTTGGTGAAAATCTGCCTGCTGAATAAAATTTTGAAGCTGTTCCTTTTTGAACTTTTTCAACGATTGCTTCATCTTCTCTTTCTACACGATCTAATAACGCCCCTGCTCCTAAATCAATTTTACTTTCATCCCAAATATAACTTTTAAAAATCACTTTGGTAAGATTGTGTTTTATCGGACGAATAATATTTAATGATAATCCCCAAGGATAAAAATTGAACATAATATTTGGAAATAACCAAAAATAATATGCGGCTATATTTTTACCATAATCTTTAGAATATTTTGGTAGTTCAAAACAAATATCTCCACTTTTACCAACACCAATTTGCAAATTAGAATAGGGATATATTTCACTTGAATAGGTAGAATAATCTAAAGATTTTGATAAATCTGGATGTATAAATGGAATATGAAAACCTTCTAAATAATTATCAATATATAAGGCCCAATTTGCTTTTACTAAATATTCTTGCGAACGTGATTCTGAATAAATGAAATTTTCAATGGGCATCCATCCGATTCTTTCATTCATTTCTGTTATTAATTTTTCAAATTCAAAAGTTGGCTCCAATGATGTAAATAAAAACTGTTTCCATTTTTTTACATTTAAGGTATGTAAATCGTCTTTTTGAGTAGGAAAGTTTTCCATTTCATGCGTTTCTGGCATTGATTTGAATTTGCCCTCCATATCGAAACGTCTACCATGGTATGGGCAAGTTATATTTCCTGAAAGTTGGCAGGGATGATCAATTAATACAGCGCCTCGATGAGTGCAAACATTTGAAAGACAAATTATTTCATCATTTTTATCTCTTACTAAAAGAAGGGGTTCAGTAATAAATCCTTCCATAAAATCAAATGGAAATGCTGAATTTGTAGTTTTAATAGTCTCATTATCACAAATTATTTGCCAGCTTTTTTCAAAAATTTGAAGTTTTGATTCTTGAAGTTTTGTGGCAGAATTATAAAACTCACCAGGTAATGTTGATGAAACTCTAATGTCTTGATTTATTGCCATAATAATCTTAGCTTTGATTCAAATATAAAAATAGGCATAGTTTTGGTATTTGTAGAATTAAGATGACGGAATTAAAAAAAAGTTTTAACTTCACAGCCAATGAATAAAGTAATACTGCTATCATTTTTCACTCTTTCTGTCAATTGGGCTTTTTCTCAAGTTGATTACGAAAAACAAATGCCGCATAGTGTAAAATTTGATCGTACAATTATTGATTCTGTTTATGGAATTCAACATTATGAACCTTTAAATATTATGTTGAGTGGGGATTCCATTAGAATGTGTGGAACTTATGCCTGTCAAAACCAAGTAAAAGATTTTTATGTGAGTGGAGAATTATTACATTCAGGTTTTTATACCGATGGGCAATTGAAATCGTATAAAAACTATTTTCCAAATGGAAATCTAGAAAGAGATTTTAGATCTATTGATTTATTTAGAAGCCAAGTGAAAATATTTTTTGAAAATGGTCAGTTGAAGTCTCAAGTAAAGTATAATGAAGGTGAGCCTCAAGAGTGGACAGATTATTACGAAAATGGCCAAATAGAAATGACGGAAGAAAAAACAAAAGCATGTACATACCATGTTTTTACAAGAACATTTTATTCAGATGGTAAACCTAGACAAGCACTTGAATTAACGGATAAGAAAAGATTGGTTTATACTTTCAAAGAATATTTTGCTTCAGGACAATTAAGCATTAATGGTTCAAAAATTTATAATGAAGAATTAGGTGATTATATCAATGTTGGAATTTGGAAATATTATAGTGAATCAGGCACTGTTATTAAAGAAGAAAAATTTGACAACGGCACATTGGTGAAGAATTGATTTTAGAATTCTTATTATAATCTCTTATTTCCTTTAAAAACCTATTAATTTCAATTGTCTTTTTTAACTTTTTTGGTTTTAAAAAACCAAATTAAAACGGGTAAATATAGCATATCGCAAATCACTGCGAAAATTAAGGTTAATCCAATTAAAAATCCAACGTAAAAAGTTCCTAAAAAGCTAGAGAATATTAATGTCATAAATCCACCCGAAAGTATTATAGTAGTCAAAATAATTGCCTTTCCAGTTGAAAGATAGGTTCGTTTCATGGCATACATTAGCGATTTTCCTTTGGAGAGCTCGATTCTTAATCTGCTCAGAAAATGAATAGTATCGTCTACTGCAATTCCAAACGAAATGGAAAAAATCATCGATGTGGAAACTTTTAATGTGATTCCTGCCGCAGCCATAATTGCGCCAATAAATAAAATGGGAAGTATGTTTGGTAATAGAGAAATAATGACCATTTTCAGAGAGAAATTGAACATTAGTGCAGTGATTAATGAAATAATAAAAGCAGAAATGAGTAACCCATAAATAAGATTGGATGCTAGGTAAACATTGTTTTTATCAATAAGCTCAGCTGTACCGGTTAATTTATATTCAAATAATTCAGCACGATTATCTCTAGACATAAATTCATCTAATGCTTTGTTTTTATCTCTAAAAATAGCACTTCCTAAATCAGCTGTTTTTCCACTTATTCGAATGGTTTGATTATCGGAAGTAATAACAGTGCCCATGATTTTTTTAGAATCATATTTTTTTATTTTTTTAATTAGTTTTGATAGTTCTTTTTCATTTTCAGGAAGTTTGTAATATTCTTCAGCACCAGTATGCATCGCCTTATTCAGATTTTTTATGATGGTAAGTGGCGATAAAACAAATCCGGTTCCATATTCCTTCTCGAGGTAATTTTCAATTTTTTCGATTTCTTTTAACACTTCTAAACTTAAACCGGATTTTTTTTCATCTTTTAATTCTAAACCTAATTCAAAAGGTCGTACTCCTGCAAAATGCTTCTCGAAAAAATAAAAATTCTGTTTCATTGGGTCAGAATCTTTTAAATCCTCTACCAAATAATTATTAAAACTTAATTGGGTACAGGCAATTCCTGAAAAAATAATGGTAGCAGAAAAACTAATCATCACTCTTTTTCTGTTTCGAATTAACCAGAGGTATAAATTTGATAAGAATTTTGGCCAAATCGTGTCTTCTTCTTTTTTCTGTGAAATTTTTGGAGCCGGCATCAAAATTAATACAGCAGGTAATAATGTAAAGGAAAGTACATAGGCAAAAGTAATCCCAATCGAAGTATATAAACCAAATTCTCTAACAGGTTCGATGGGCACAAACATCAATGTAATAAAACCCACTGCAGTAGTAAAAGAGGTTAAAAATGTAGCCATTGCTACATCTTTGAAACTATCTTTCAGTGCGCGAAATTTCTCTTTTCCTTCTCTTAACTCTTCAATGTATTTAGAAATGATATGAACAGAATCTGACATTCCAACCACAAATAAAATAGTGGGTAATACGGTTTGAACCAAGCTGATTCCTTCGCCTTGAAAAGCCATCACACCAATGGTCCAAATAATTGATAATAGCACCACAATTACTGGAAAAACTACGCCCCAAACAGTTCTAAATGATAACGCCAGAAATACAACCACTAAAAGCAATGAGGTGATTAAGAAAAACAATAATTCGCTTTGCATTAGTTTTACATAATAACTTTGCCCAGTACTTCTACCTGCTACATGCAATTCATCAAAAGAATATTTTTCCAATAATTTAGTTAAATCATTAGCCAATGAATCTGAACCAGCTTTTGATAAATAGGGTTTTGTTTTTAAAAAAATGGTCAATGATTTTCCATCTTCAGATACCAGGGAATTAATTAGTGTTTTTGATTTAGCTATTCTTGCTGAATCTACATTCATCAAAGAATCTGTAGCGGGATGAACCATTTTTTTTAACATAAAGCTACCCGTGAAATCTACAAAAATGGGCTCTTCATAATTAGTGATGGAAACGGAATTAGTAATGTTTTTTAATTTCGCTAATTGATGAGTTAAAGAGTCAACTTTAATTAAAAAATCCGTTTGATAAATTCCTTTTTTGTTGACAATTCCAATTAAAACAAAGTCATTATCAGTTTCGAATTTTTTACGATATTCATTGAAATATTCGGTGTCAGGATCCGACTCTGGAAAGAATTTTTCAAAATCATAATCGAACTTTATGCTGGTCAAAGCATAGATGAATACAGCTGTAATTAAACTGATTCCGATAAGAGTAAGTATGGATATTTTTTTGAGCAAACTTTGACAAAGTTAATATGGAATATTGGTTTACCAAGTTATTTCGTGACTACCTTTGTTAAATGAAAACATTAGTTATCGGGGCAAGTGAAAATCCAGAAAGATATGCTTACAAAGCCATTCATCAGTTGGTAAAGGCGGGACATGAAGTAAAAGCAGTAGGACTAAAAAAGGGCAATGTTGCAGGAATTGAGATTGAAACGGGGAAACCAGTTTTTGAAAATATAGATACGGTTACATTGTATGTTGGACCAAACAACCAATCAGTTTTTTATGATTATATTTTATCTCTTAAACCACGTAGAGTGATTTTTAATCCGGGCACCGAAAATCCTGAATTATTTAATCTTTTGCGAGAGAATAAAATAGATTTGGAGATTGCTTGTACTCTGGTGCTTTTAGCGACCAACGCTTACTAAATAATCCTTCTTAAATAATTAATTTGGCCTAAATGATAATCTAAATGCGATTGTCAAATCAAAAGCAATTCAACATTGGTAAACTCTTTGCCTAAAAAGGTAAATTTATAGACTTTATCTAAGTCATCAGAGTTCAATTTAGAAAGCGAAATTTGAATGAAAAAGATAGATTATTTACTATTTTTATCAATTCTTCACGTTTTAAACCCGTTTAAGAAAATTTGATATTACGATTTCTAATATAACCTGTTTTATCAATTGCGGAACCAATAAAATACGTCTAATTACCGCATAAATACTGAGAAAGTGCGCCTTCCGAGTTCATTATTTCATCCCTTAAACCCATAAATTTTCATTGGTTTTTAATGCCAAAATCGCATTTTTTAATGAATTTAGGTCTCTAACTAAAATTTCTTCAATTGTCTTTATCATTTTCTCTTTTTTGGCATGATTTTTAAACTATCTTCGCAAACCAATAATCATTATGAAAAAAGTAATATTAATCTTCGCAGTCGCCATTTTTACAATGACTGCTTGTCGTTCACAAGACAAAACTAAAGAAATCAGTACTCAAAACATGGAAAACAACAAAGATTCGGTAAGTTACGGCCTCGGGTTGTTAATTGCCAAGAATTTAAAGGGTCAAGGAATTGACGCATTAAATTATGAAAAATTCATTGAAGGAATGAAAGCCACTATGAGTGGTGAAAAACCATTAATTTCTGAGCAAGAAGCAAATGCTTATATTAATGAATACATTCAATCTCTTGCTGCTGGAAAATCTGCTAAAAATACCGAAGCAGGTAAAAAGTACCTCGCAGAAAACGGAAAGAAAAAAGGAGTTACTACGACTGCCAGTGGTTTGCAATATGAAGTAATTAAAAAAGGAACAGGCGCAAAACCAAAAGATGTAAATACAAATGTAACGGCTCATTACCACGGAACATTAATTGATGGAACCGTTTTCGATAGCTCTGTTGATCGTAATCAACCATTTGTAACTAATGTGGGGCAAGTTATTAAAGCATGGCAAGAAGCTCTTTTGATGATGGAAGTTGGAACGAAATTAAGAATCGTTTGCCCTCCTGAAATTGCATATGGTGATAGAGGTGCAGGTGGAGCGATTGGTCCTAATTCTGTTTTGGTTTTCGAAATGGAATTAATATCCATTAATAATTAATGAGTCAATACTTCTCAATTGATTTTATAACTGAAAAGCTCTCTTTAAAAGGGAGCTTTTTTGGGCTATTGGTATTGCTTTCTGCTTGTGGAAGTCCCGAAATAATTGATGAAGAATCATTGTCGGAGGAAGAAAAGACTGAAATGGTTTCATCCGAAATAAAAGCTATTCTTATTGGGAAATCAGGTTCATTTGAGTTGGAAGGTGAAACGATAATAACTACTGATTTTTTGAATAAATTATATGCTTCTGGTCAACCCGAATGGTATGATGGAAAAGAGGACTCAAACAATGGAAAATTGTTTCTTGATTTATTAAGCAAAGCTCATTATTATGGATTGGATACTGCCTTTTATCATACTCAACTTATTCGAAACACATTAAAAAAATCCAATTCAGAAGAAGATTTTTCGTTAAAATCGAAACAGTTGGCAATAGTAGATATCTTAATTTCGGATGGAATTTTTCTATTTGCCACACATGTTAGCAAAGGTTTTTTGAATCCCGAAAAAGCGGAAGTAGTTTGGAAAAAGGATTCTTTAATAACCGATTTAGTAAAATTGGTTATTGATAATAAAGGAGAAAAACTTAAAAAAGAAATTTTAAATCTTCAACCACGTTATTTCGAATACAAAGATTTAATGATTGGATTGAAAAATTATTTGGATTCAAATAAAACATTAAGTGAAGAAAAAGTAGAATTTGCATCAATTAAAAAGGATTCTGCCACTTGTGGAAAGCAAGTTCGTGCGCGATTGATTCATTTAAAATATTTGTCAGAAAAGGATAAAGATATGGATTCAATGGCTGTAAAAGCATTAACAAAATATCAAGAAGATCATGCTTTGGATAACGATGGTAAAATTGGATCAAATACTTTGCAATCTCTTAGTGAATCTGAAATGGATAAGTTTAGAAGAGCTTGTTTAGCATTAGAGAAATGGCGTTGGAAAAACCGAGATAAAGAATTTCAATTTCGTTTGAATATACCTGAATATGAATTAACCATTATTAGAAACGATTCTATTATTCATCGAGAAAGAGCCGTTACAGGAACAGTAGTAACTCAAACTCCAGAATTAAAAGCCAAAATAAAATGGATTACACTACACCCTTATTGGCATTTACCTTATAGTATTTCAAGCACAGAGTTTCTGTATTCAGCACAACGTGATACAGCCTATATTAAAAAAGCGGGTTATCAAGTTTTCAAAGGAACTGAACTAGTAAATACCAAAGATGTTAATTGGAAAAATTTATCGAAAAATAATTTTCCCTACCGTATACGTCAGAACGGTGGATATGGGAATAGTTTAGGTTTAATTGTTTTTCATTTTCCAAATAAGTATGATGTATATATGCATGATACCCCTTCAAAATATTTTTTTAAAAAATCTACTAGGGCCTTTAGTCATGGATGTATGCGATTGAATGAACCATTTAAAATCGCTGAAATTGTAATGAAAAATGAAAAACCAAAAGATACCATTACTGCTGATACTTTAAAAAAATGGGCATTAAGAGGTTATGAGCAACGAATAAATTTGAAAATTCAAGTTCCAGTTGAAGTGGATTATATTTCGGTATCTGGAAATTCTATTGGTAAAATTATTTTTCATCTTGATATTTATAAACGTGACGAAAAATTCTTGCCATTCATCTATCCCAGAAAAAGTCAAATAGCTATAAAAGAGGAAGAAATTTAAATTGCTTAATCTATGTTGGGGAAATAAAATTAGGAGAAAAACCCACTTTAACTTAAATCTTGAATATTTCAATATTTACTCCTCTAAGCGTATATTGTTTTTACTTTTTAAATTAAATGAACTTATCGATTTTTAAAAATGATGTTCATCTCAAATGGTATTATGCCGAAAGTGATGATGATAGGTATGAAGTAGGACAAGATGACGCTTTTATGGTAAAAGTTCTTTTTCAATTTATCGTTAATAAAAAAGAAATACGAAAAACGGTTGTAGCTTGATTTAATGCATTGGTATTTTAATAAAAAAGGTATAAATCTCCATTAAAATCTATTTCCAGCTAATTTCATTGGTAAAAACAGGATTAATTATAATAAATCATAACGCTTTTGCATACATTTGTAATTCAAAAATAAGCCAATGTCAACAACTACCCCATCCACTTTCCATTACGACAAAAAAAATCTAACCAACGAAGAGCTCGTTGATATTTATAAAGCGATTCAACTTCCGAGATTAATCGAAGACAAAATGTTGATTCTTCTCCGTCAAGGAAAAATTTCTAAATGGTTTTCGGGATACGGTCAAGAAGGAATTTCGGTTGGAACAACTCTAGCTATGCAAAAAGAAGAATACATTCTTCCAATGCACCGTAATTTAGGAGTGTTTACTTCCCGTGGATTACCACTTCATCGTTTGTTTGCACAATTTCAAGGAAAAGAATTAGGTTTTACCAATGGTAGAGACCGCTCTTTTCACTTCGGAGTAAAAGAATTTAATATTGTTGGAATGATTTCACATCTCGGTCCACAGTTAGGAATTGCCGATGGAATTGCGTTAGCTCATAAATTAAAAAAAGAAAATAATTGCACACTCGTTTTCTCGGGTGACGGTGGTGCCAGCGAAGGAGATTTTCATGAAGCATTAAACGTGGCAGCTGTTTGGGATTTACCAGTGATTTTTGCCATCGAAAATAATCAATGGGGATTATCAACTCCTTCAAGCGAACAATTCCGTTGCAAACAATTTATTGATAAAGCGATTGGTTATGGAATGGAAGGAGTGCAAGTAGATGGAAATAATATTTTAGATGTTTACCATGCAGTGAAAAAAATAGGAGAGGAGATTCGTAAAAATCCTCGTCCAGTTTTATTAGAATGCGTCACTTTTCGTATGCGTGGACATGAAGAAGCATCGGGAACAAAATATTATCCCGAAGGTTTACAAGATAAATGGAGTATTAAAGATCCAGTAAATAATTATGAAGCTTGGTTATTGCATGAAGGAATTTTAACGGAAGAAAAAGCGAATGCTATCAAGGCAGAAATAAAGCAACAAATAGTTGACGAATTAGAAATTGCTTATGCTGCACCCGAAATTTCTGTTAGCACGGATAAAGAAGTGCGTGACTTATTTCAAGCACATGATGGAAAAGCAAAAGCTCCTGCTACTGAAAAGAAAACCGATAAACGTTTGATTGATGCCATTTCTGATGCGTTGAAACAAGGAATGCAAAAACATCCCAACTTGGTTTTAATGGGTCAAGATATTGGAGAATATGGTGGTGTTTTTAAAGTAACAGATGGATTTGTGAAGGAATTCGGAAAAGAAAGAGTGAGAAATACGCCATTATGTGAGAGCGCAATCATTGGAGCAGGATTAGGTTTATCTATCTCTGGACAAAAAGCTATGTGTGAAATGCAGTTTGCCGATTTTGTTACTTGTGGCTTCAATCAAATTGTAAATAATTTAGCAAAGATTCATTATCGTTGGGGACAGAATGCAGATGTAGTAGTACGCATGCCTACAGGTGCAGGAGCTGGCGCTGGACCTTTTCATTCGCAAAGTAACGAAGCCTGGTTTTTTCATACACCAGGATTGAAGGTGGTTTATCCAGCTTTCCCAAATGAAGCAAAAGGATTATTATTGGCAGCATTAGAAGATCCAAATCCAGTAATGTATTTCGAACATAAAGCGCTTTACAGAAGTTTATCCGAAGAAGTGTATGATGATTATTTTACTGTAGAAATTGGCAAAGCTTCATTGGTAAAAGAAGGTTCTGATATTTCTATCATCACATATGGAATGGGTGTTCATTGGGCACTAAGAGCATTAGAAAAATACCCAGAAATAAAAGCAGATATCGTTAATTTAAGAACATTATTACCATTAGATACAGAGGCAATTTATGCTTCGGCAAAGAAAACAGGAAAAGTAATTGTTTTGCAAGAAGATTGTTTTACGGGAGGAATAGGTGGTGAAATTGCAGCATTAATTTCTGAAAATTGTTTCGAATATTTGGATGCGCCTGTAGCAAGAATCGGAAGTTTAGATACTCCGGTTCCATTTTCAATTCCATTAGAAAATAATTTTTTACCAGTAGAAAGATTTGAAGCGAAGCTGAAAGAACTCCTTAAATTTTGATAATGAATTTCTTGTTTAATTCTTTCCAATTTTTAAAGGTAGTAAATTTTTTGCCATTTATAATAATAGTTTTTATCTTTTCCTCTTGTGAAAAAGACCAAGTTATTGTTCAATACAAAACCAAAAATGCAATTGTTATTGTGGTGGATGGGCCGCGCTATTTGGAAACATGGGGAGATGAGCAACACCGATTTATTCCACAAAGATTTTCCAGAAAATCAGAAGCGGTAATATGTACTAAAATGTACAACGAAGGAATTACCAATACGATGAACGGACACGCAGCTTTGCTTACAGGTAATTATATTTCCATTGATAATTCAGGATTACAGAACCCAGAATTTCCTTCTTTTCATCAGCACGCTCAATCATTTTTTGGAATGCCAGCTAACAAAACATGGATCATTGCTTCTAAAGATAAAATTGCGGCATTGGGTAATTGCACACAATCCGATTGGAAGGATTTATTTCTTCCTCAATTAGATTGTGGAGTGAGTGGATTAAATTCAGCGTATCGTCATGATAGCATTACTTTTTTTAATGTAAAAAATATCCTAAGTACTTTTCACCCTTCTTATGTTTTGATTAATTTCAGAGAACCCGATTTTTCAGCGCATAGTGCCGATTCTTTAGGATATCTCAAAGGAATTAAAGATACCGATTCAATGGCCATTGCTTTGTTAGATTTTATTCAAAATGATCCTTTTTATTCAGGAAATACCACTTTTATTATTACCAACGATCACGGACGACATTTGCCTGGTCAAGGTGGATATACTAGTCATGGTGATAATTGTGAAGGTTGCAGACACACTGAATTTTTTGCAGTGAGTCCTGATTTTAAAAGAAATTATATTTCGCATCAACGGTACAGTATGATTGATATTACAGCTACCATCGCAGAAATTACTGGAGTGAAGATGGAATTTGGAAAAGGAAAAGTGATGTGGGATATTTTGCAAGAATACGAAAGATGGTAGTGTAGATGATTGTATGGAAATAATAATTGAAAAATTGATTTAATTTCAGTTGTTTTTTTAATATTATTTTTAGTTTAGTCCTGCTTTTTTCACTTTGGTCATATAAATAGTTAAAATTTTTAAAAATGAAGGGCTGGCACCATTGTTGAAATAATTGAAATTGAAAAAAGCAATATTTTTACTAATCAAATTTATCTCATGAAAAAGTTAATATACTTCGTCGCCGCTCTTATTCTAATAGTCACTTCTTGTAAAAAAGACCCAGATCCGGTTCCAGATCCAACTCCAGTTGGCCCTCGTTTAATTTTTAAATTTAAATTTGATTCAACTCAAGTTAGATTGGATAATTTGGGTAATCCTGTAACTATTCCAATTGGTAATGAAGCACAATCTCCAAAATTTAATTCAATGGCAGCACATTATATCGAACTTGCTCCCGGAGACTTAACTCCATTGGGAAATGGTGAAGTAATTTATCGCGCAAACGAAAATACTTTGGGTTGGACCAATGCTGTTGAATTTGATGATTTAAATTTAGTAGGTGAAGGTGAAGAAGCATTTTCTATCCCAATTAGTCAAGTGGCATCTGGAAGCTATAAATGGATTCGTTTATCAGTGGCTTATCAGAATGCCGATATCAAATTCAAATCTAATTCTTATGTAGGTTGGGGAACTGTAGCCTCTTTTCTTTCATTTAATACTTGGATAAATGATTTTACAATCAAAACACAAAGCATAACAGTGAATGATGATAAACTTCAAGGCTATTGGGGATTTGAAGCCAATATTCCGTTTTTTGGATATTATACTTTAACTGGACAAGCACCCAGCGGAGCAACAACAGTTGTTAATCCATTACAAGCCACTTCACCTATTCCTGCGGGATCTTGTGTTGTAACTGCGCAGTTTGTCAACACTTCTGGAAACCCTTTCAATTTAACGATCACAGGAAACGAAACCGAGGATATTATTGTAACAGTTTCCATTTCTACCAATAAAAGTTTTGAATGGATGGAGAATAGCGGTGACCAATTATACGAACCAGCTGCTGGCGATACCTTAGTAGACATGGGCGTAAGAGGATTGATTCCGATTATTGGGTTGTAAGAATTTTAGTTCAAAGTTCAAAGTTCAAAGTTCAAAGTTCAAAGTTCAAAGTTGTTTATGGGGCAACAAAACTAACTTGTTTTCCGTCTTCATTAAACATTAAACATTAAACATTAAACATTAAACATTCCTCTAATTATTATCCGCCTCCCCATACAAATTCCCAAATTCTTCTCTCCCAATTTGCATCGTTACTTCTTGACGAAATAAATTTCCATCAAAAGTCCACCTTCCTTCTTCGTAGAAAACATCTTCACCTTCGGCATCATCGTTTTTATGACCGTATTGAAAAGCATGATCAATCTCATTATAAGAAATATAATTATTGTCAAAATCCCAATCTCTAAAGAAAATCGCGAAGGTATAATCACGATCTGCATTAACCGATTCTAATATTTCCATAGGTTCCAGACCATTTTCAGTAATAGAATACATCATCACTGAATAATCAAAGCAAGAACTACAACCTTTAGTTGAACCGATGAAATAATAGCTAGGATTTTTTTCACCTGGAACGATTCCCATTTCATAAATAGTTCCCGCATAATCTAATTCAATTAATTGTTTTTTGCTCTGCCCGAATGAATCGTTCAGGCGGGCGTTGGGCAGTTTCACTTCAGCTAAATTCATGTGCATCATAAACGTTCCGCCATTATTAGAGTACCAATTATGAATCACAACTGAACTGTCGGGAGAATAAATTTTATAAGTATTTAACATAGTATCTATTCTCAGAGATGCATATTTTTCATTTTCTACCAATTCTTTTATTAATTGTTTTGCTCCATAATTACAACTATCTATAATTTCCCAAGCATTACCATCAGGCGAAAATTTTTCATAATCTACAATGAATTCTTTTACTTCTTCTGGAGAATAGAAGGGAGAAACATTAGCGCCAGTTGCTAAAAGTTCATTGATAATGGCCGCCTCTTTTTGTGCTTCATGCAGTACGTCACTCTGTCCCGATATATATCGGGATTGTTTCAGAGTCTGTTTTTTGTTTTGTGAGTATTTTTTATTTTGAGCTTTAACATTCATACTGAAGGTTAATAATAGAAGGGCGGCAAGGACTTTCGTTTTCATTTCAATTGTTTTTATGGAACAAATATGAAATAGTTTGGATTGTCAATAGGTGCATATTGATTGATTGCGGCATCTGGTTTATTAATCGTGGTTTTTTGAAAGATTTTCGTTATTTTGCAGCAATCAGCTTTAGCTGATTGATAAAAAAACAGCATCGAATTCTTTGTAAGCAATAAGCTTTAGCTGATTGATAAAAAATCCATCAACGTATTTTCCCGGCTTTAGCCAAACAATGACATTTCGTTTTTATCGGCTTAAGCCGATCATTAAATAAGATTTTTGTTAGGCTAAAGCCAATAAATTGCACGCATAATAATCCGTTGGCTGAAGCCAAAGGCTTTGTTATGACAGATTTTTTCGATTAAAATTAAACTAACTTGTTTCGAATTCATGATATTTAACTATCTTCGCCTAATCAAAATTAAATGAAGCCAGCGGTAATCGTCAACTCCAATCATTTTCAGGTAATCTTAGACAGGCTTTCGCATCAATTAATAGAAAATCACGGTAATTTTTCAGAATCAGTAATTATTGGTTTACAACCTCGTGGAATTTATGTAGCCAATCGCCTCAAGAAAAACCTCGAAATAATTATTGGTGATAAATTTCCTATTCAATGCGGGGCTTTAGATATCACCTTTTATCGTGATGATTTTAGAAGACGTGAAACTCCACTTTTGCCAAGCGCAACCAATATTGATTTTATTATAGAAAATAAAAAGGTCATTCTAGCAGATGATGTTTTTTATACAGGAAGAACCGTTCGTGCGGGATTGGATGCACTCTTAGCATTTGGTCGACCCAAGAAAGTTGAATTATTGGCATTGATAGATCGCAGATTTTCACGACAACTTCCTATTCAACCTGATTATATTGGTAAATCAGTAGACTCTATATCATCCGAAAGAGTTTCTGTAGAATGGAAAGAAGTAGAAGGAGAAGATAAAGTTGTACTTTTTACAAGTAAAGAAAATGAATAGAGAACTAAGTGTAAAACATTTATTGGGAATCAAAGATCTTTCACCTGAAGACATTGAAACGATTTTCATTACTGCAGATAGTTTTAAACAAGTCATCAATCGTCCCATCAAAAAAGTTCCTTCCCTTAGAGATATTACCGTTGCCAATTTATTTTTCGAAAACTCAACTCGTACCAAACTTTCCTTCGAATTAGCTCAAAAAAGATTAAGTGCAGATGTGATTAATTTTTCTGCATCGGGATCCTCAGTAAAAAAAGGCGAAACTTTAATTGATACCGTAAATAATATTCTGGCCATGAAAGTGGATATGGTTGTGATGAGACATTCTTCACCTGGGGCAGCGGTTTTCCTTTCCAAACACATCAATGCAAAAATTATCAATGCAGGCGATGGAACGCATGAACATCCTACTCAAGCATTATTGGATGCTTATTCCATCCGTGAAAAATTGGGCTCGGTAAAAGGAAAGAAAGTGTTGATTGTGGGTGATATTTTACATTCTCGAGTAGCACTTTCCAATATATTTTGTCTTCAAAAATTAGGCGCAGAGGTAATGGTTTGCGGACCCTCGACCTTAATTCCACGACATATTCATGAATTAGGTGTAAAAGTGGAAACTAATTTAGATAAAGCTTTGGCTTGGTGTGACGTAGCCAATATGTTAAGAATTCAATTAGAACGTCAAGAAACGAGATATTTCCCTTCACTTCGCGAATATTCGATGATGTATGGGCTAGACCAAGATAGAATGAATCGCATTGGAAAAGATATTGTTGTCATGCATCCAGGCCCAATCAACCGAGGCGTTGAAATAACTTCTGAAGTGGCTGATGGTTCCAGTAGTATAATTCTAGATCAGGTAGAAAATGGGGTGGCTGTAAGAATGGCAGTAATGTATTTGCTAGCAGGGAAGATTAGTTAAATAAACTAATCAAGTTTCATAAATCCTTTTAAAAAACAATTAAGCTTTATTAAAAATTACTATATTTGAGAAAATTGACAGCATGAATTTCGAGATTACAAATAGCGAAAAATATACCCTTCTGAAAAGTAAGGTTGAGAAGTTGGATACAAATTATGCTCCTGAATTAAAATCAGAATTGGTTTTAATTAATAAATCAGGTCAAAAAAATATTATCATCGATTTATCAGAAACTAGATATTGTGATTCATCTGGATTAAGTGCGATTCTTGTAGCGAATAGACTTTGTAAAGGATTAGAAGGTTCATTTGTATTAACAGGTTTGCAAGATTCGGTGATGAAGTTGGTCACCATTTCACAATTACATACGGTTTTAAATATCACACCTACATTTAACGAAGCTCATGATTATATCATGATGGAAGAAGTGGAACGTGACTTAAATAATGAAGAATAATTAAGAAAGAATAAAAATAATTTTATGAACTGCGAATCGCTCAATCAAACCGCCTAAAAAAAATATTATGATTAAAAAACTTTTACTTGCTATTTCTGCTGTTTTTGCCATTTCATTTGCAAATGCACAATGTACTCCAGATGCTCAATTTACGTCTCCTGGGATTTACCCGGATAGTGCAACGAATATGCTGCCAGCTTACGAAACTATTGCTTATAGTCAAACAATAACCAACGTAGTTCCTGCTGATACTTGCGTGGTCATTATTTTCCCACCTTGTACCAATTTATCATTAGATAGCGTAGTTTTAGAATCATTGACTGGTTTACCTCCAGGATTAACTTATCAATGTGATAATGCAGAATGTCAATATCCAGGAGGACAATCAGGATGTGCCATTATTTCAGGAACTCCACCACTTGGGTCTGCTGGCACTTATCCGCTTACTATTGAGTTAAACGCCTATGTGGGTGGATTTGGAATTGGAAATCCATTTACTTTAACTTATTACAAAATAATTGTCTCTCCTGCTGCTCCAAATTCTATTGGTGAGAATGAAAATAATACATTCGCTATCAAACAAAATAAACCAAATCCATTTGAAGATATTACTTCAATAGAATATTCTTTGAATGAAGGCGGAAAAGTTTCTTTTGAAGTTTATAATTTGGTGGGAGAATTAGTTGATTCGAAATCTTTGACTGGAAATAAAGGAATGAATCGTTTGCAATATGACGGTAGTGATTTAGCGAATGGCGCATACATTTATAAAATGACTAACAACGGAAATTCAATCACAAAAAGAATGGTGATTAGTCACTAATTAAATATATTTTAAAATTAAATCCCGATGGTTTTCTGTCGGGATTTTTTGTACCCTGAGGTCACTCTGAATCATGTCCTGAATTTATTTTAGGATTATTTCAACGTCTCAAATTAGATTAAAAATGAACTTTTGAAATTTCAAATCACCATATTAGGATCAGGTTCTTCCTTGCCAACACTGGAACGAAATCCCACATCGCAAGTGGTGAATGTGAATGAGAATTTATACCTGATAGATTGTGCAGAAGGAACGCAAGTGCAATTGAGAAAATTCAAAGTAAAATTTCAAAAGATCAATCATATTTTTATCTCACATTTACATGGCGATCATTATTTGGGATTGATAGGCTTAATTCAATCGATGCATTTATTGGGCAGAAAAAATGTATTGAATATTTATGGACATCCCACCTTATTAGAAATAATCAAATTGCATAATTCGGCCTCTGAAACTTACTTGAAATATCCCATTACTTTTCATCCGTTGAGTTATGAAGAGAAGAAATTAATTCATGAGGATTCCAAGACAAAAGTATTTTCACTTCCATTAAAACATCGAATTCCTACCTGTGGTTTTTTGTTTGAAGAAAAGGAACGTGATCTTACTATTACAAAATCGATGATTGAGAATTATGATATTCCTGTAATAGCTATTAAGGAAATTAAAAAAGGAAAAGATTTTACAACCAAAGAAGGAAAAGTTATTGCTAATTCACATTTAACTGAAAAGCCAATTCCTCCCCGCAAATATGCTTTTTGTTCGGATACCATTTATTTTGAAAATATAATCGAGCATATTAAGCATTTCGATTTGCTTTATCACGAAGCCACTTTCTTAGATGATTTGAAAGCAAGAGCGAAGGAAACCTATCATTCCACAGCAACCCAGGCTGCAACCATCGCAAAAAAGGCAGAAGTGAAACAATTGATGCTCGGACATTTTTCGGTTCGTTATAAAGAACATGAAAAGTTTTTGGAACAAGCTCAAGCTGTATTTAGCGAAACCACTCTGGCTCAGGATGGAATGAGCATCAACTTATAAACAAATTATTGCGTTTAAAAATTAATGGATTTTTTACTTTGTGGTATCGTTTTCAATTGTATTTTTGAATTCTATTTAAAATCGTTCTAAATAACTAAATGATTAGATGATTAAGGTGTTAATAGCAGATTCATGTGAGTTAGTTCGTATAGGACTCAGAACTGTTTTTAGTAATAATGGAACTATTTCTGTTGTTGGCGAAGCGATTTCAGGAAATGAATTATCTGTAAAAATAAAATCCTTGAAACCAGATGTGGTAGTGATTGATTACACTTCAGCTGATTTTGATATTTCTTTTATTCCAGATGCCATACAACAAAACAAGAGTGTAAAATTCATGGCCATTACCCTTATTCATAATGGAAATTCGATAATTAATGCCATGAAGTCGGGAATATTGAGTCATGTAAAAAAAGATTGCGGCATTGATGAGATTGTAGATTGCGTGACAGAAACATCCAAAGGAAATAAATTTTTCTGCGGAAATTTATTAGACATTATTAGAAAAGAATCTATCGATATTGATAAAATTACATCCGAAGCTTTTACTTGTGCTCCAGTAATTTTAAGTGAACGTGAATTAGAAATTATTTCTCTTATTGCGGATGGCTACACCAATCAGCAAGTGGCCGAAAAATTATTTTTATCTGCGCATACTGTCAATACACATCGTAAAAACATCATGGCGAAATTAGGGGTGAACAACACTGCCGGAATTGTGATGTATGCTGTAAAAGCCAATTTGGTCAGCCCGAATAAATATTTGTTTGCGGCTCAGTAAATAAATAACCTTCTATTTTAATTTAATACAACCATTTAAAAGGGATTATCACTTCGTGATGGACCCATTAGTTTCCAGAGTCAGAATCAATCCCGATAGATATCGGGACTACGGTATGCTGGCGCATCCCGGTTTTTGGTTGTCATTAAGCTTATGAAAGCGGGATTATCACTTCGTGATGTACCCATTTGTCTCCGGAGTTATAATCAAAACCTCGATCGTTTTCAACGCCCGGTTTTTTGTTTTCAATCCTCTTACAAAAGCGGGATTATCACTTCGTGATGTACCCATTTGTCTCCGGAGTCATAATCAAAACCTCGATCGTTTTCAACGTCCGGTTTTTGTTGTCATCAAGCTTACAAAAGCGGGATTATCACTTCGTGATGGACCCATTTGTCTCCGAAGTCAGAATCAAAACTCGAATTGTGACTACACAATTCTGTTTTTTGTTCCCCTCAAGCTTATGAAATCGAAGACGCTTTCAACGCTTTCGGGAAACAAAAAACCCCGAAGCTGAAGCTTCGGGGTTTTGATTTATCTGTGATCCCGCTGGGATTCGAACCCAGGACCCATACATTAAAAGTGTATTGCTCTACCAGCTGAGCTACGGAATCCAAAGAATTTTTATAAATCCTTTACTTTCAGGAATTAAGATTATTAATTCTTTAAGCGGGTGCAAATATATAATTATATTCTTTTATCCAAAACAAACGATATTCACAGTTTTTAACGCTATTCACAAAATTTTATTTTTACTTTGATAGCCAAGAGTATATGAAGGGAAAAAAAATATTTTTAGTTGGATTCATGGGGAGCGGAAAATCTACCATTGCTAAATTATTGGCTTCGGAGATGAAATTACCTCTAAAAGATATAGATGTTATCATTGAAAAAAGAGCTGAATTGACCATTTCCGAAATTTTCAAAGAACATGGTGAAGACTTTTTTCGATACTTAGAAGGAGTTGTGCTAAATGAAATATTATTAGAAGCGGGAGAAATGATGGTTAGCACTGGAGGCGGTTTGCCTTGCTTTGATCATCGAATGGAATGGATGAATAGAAATGACATCACTATCTATTTGAAATGCTCTGTTGAAACGCTTTTTAATCGCATTCAAAAAGATTCGGGTAAAAGACCATTAGTAGTTAACAGAACCGAAAATGAACTAAAGGAATTTGTTCAAAATAAATTAGATGAAAGAAAATCAATTTATGAATCGGCTTCTATTATCGTAGACGGAAATTTATCATCCATCGAAGTAGTGCAAGAAATTCTAAAGCAAATTAAACTGCAGGCGGAGGAGTAGGAGGCGGTGTATTTGCACTCATCATCTTTTCTAATCTCTCAATTTTTTCTTCTAATGATTTAATCGTTTTCACATCCTGTGTAGGTGTGGTAACATTTTGTCCTTTTTCTAATTCCTTGATTTTATTTTTCAATTCCTTTTTTGCGAAATAAGAAAGAATATAATGAGTTAGAAATCCTAATCCATAAAACAAAACAATAAAAACAACCAATGGAGCAGTTGCAGTTCCAAGAATATACCAGAACTTGGTTTCTTCATTATTCTTGAAGAAGAAAATCACACACAATAAAACCAATAATCCACCAAGAATTTCCTTCTTGTATTTGATGATAAATGATTCTTCTTTTTTTTCGTTTTCAGCACTCATAGGGTAGAAATTAATAATTCAAGATTTAATATTCAATATTCAATATTCAAGATTCAAGATTTCATCAAATTCGAACTCCGATGACACAAATATCGTCATTTTGTTCTAAATCACCTCGCCAGTTTTCTACTGAATCATTTAATAGTTGATGTTGCTCACGCATTGGCTTCTGCCAAATATTCATTAATAATTCTTCGAATTGTTTGTATTTGTATTTTTTTCCTTTTGGTCCGCCAAATTGATCGGCATAACCATCGGTAAATGTATAAACACAATCGCCTTTTTGCAATTTCACTACATTTTCGGTAAAAGGTTTCATGGCGTCACCATAATAACCTATTGGCTGTTTATCGGCTACAAATTCGAGCATTTCTCCATTGCGAATAATATAAAATCCATTATTTGCAGCAGAGTAGGTGAGTGTCATATTTTTTAAATCATAACATGTCAAAACTAAATCCATTCCATCTTTATTTTCACCTTCCACACCGGTTTGTTTCATTTCAGTGATGAGTTTATCACGCACGCGATCTAATATTTGTCCAGTTTTTGAAATTCCTTTTTCATTGATAGTTTCATTCAACAATGATGTTCCTAGCACACTCATGAATCCACCTGGAACTCCATGGCCTGTGCAATCGCAAGTGGCATAAATATATAATTCTGGATTTGATGTAGTGTCGATAAAATCTGTATCCGCCCTACGTCCATCACTGGATTCTCGTCTTGAATTAGAGGAAGCGGCCACTACTTTTGTGAACCAATAAAAATCTCCACTTACAATATCTTTTGGTTTAAATAAAACAAAACTATCAGGAAATGCGTTGGTAAACTCTTCTTCCTTTGGAAGGATGGCAAATTGAATTTTACGAGCGTAATTTATTGAATCGGTAATTTCTTTATTTTTTTCTTCGATAATATGCTTTTGCATTTCCGTTGCATTCTTCTGTTTTTCAATTTCGTCTTTTTGTGCTGTAATCTCCCTATTTAATGCTGTTAATTTTTCATTCGCTTTTTGCTTCAATTTATTTCTTCTATACATCGACCAAGCTGCAAAAGCAAAGATGAGTAAAATGATTCCTCCAATGAGAAAATAAATTCTAAGCATGAATTTTTCTTGTTCTGCTTTGGCTTTACGTTCTTTTTCTTTAAATGCCTCTTCTTGTTTTCTTTTTTCAGCCGCTAATGATTCTTCTAAAGCCCCTAGTTTTTTAGAAGCTTCTTCACTTAAAATTTCCTCATTAATCTTATTGTATTTATCTAAATTTTCATAAGCTAATTTATCATTTCCCATTAAATGGAAAGTATTCGATATTCCCAAATAAGCGTTTTTTAATTCTTCCTTAGTTTGAATTTTTTCAGCAATTTGAACAGATCGACTGAAATAAATAAATGCATTTTCTGCATCATCCGATTGTAAAAATAAATTTCCCAATCCGTTACAAACAGTCGAAATTCCTTGCTGATCTTCTACTTCTTCTTTAATGGCTAAAGCATCCAAAAAATTTGATTTTGCTTCATCGTGCTTGCCGAAAAAGGTATTTACTTGTCCTAATCCTTCAAATGCATCTGCTTTCACATATTGATCATCATTAATCTTGGCGTATTTGATGGCTTCACGAAAACTTTTTTCTGCATCTGTGAATTTTTTCTGTCCTAAATAAACTTGCCCCATATATAGCGATGCATCTCCTTTACGATAATTATCACCGATTTCAAACGCACGTTTGAAGTAGGTAAGAGCTTCATTCAAATTGTATTGATTTTTATGAATGATTCCCATATTATTATTGCAACGCGCCAAATTATTTTTGTCGTTTGTATTTTCTAATTGAGCTCTTGATTTTGAAAGATAACTTAATGCATCGGCATATTTTGCTTTGTAAACGTAAATTTCTCCAATGATATTATTGGCAATGCCTTGCCCATGTTCATCATTCAATTTTACATAAATAGCTAAGGCTTTTTTCGCTAATTCAACTCCTTCGTCATATTCATCTAAATAATATGCGGCAATACCATGATTTAAAATGGCGCGAGCTAATTCTTTTTTATTGCTACCCGCTATTTTCTCGGCACGCAATGCATATTGTAAAGCTAAATCTGGATCGGTGTTAACGGATTCTTCTGAATGGTAATTTAAATCTTCTACTTTTTTAAAAGTTTCTGGCTGGGGTTTTGCAGTCAAAGCAGAAGTTGTAGTAATCGTATCTTCTAGAGCTTTGATTTCAACGCTATGAGCGAATTGAAAGAATGAAATGCAAATTATGACTAAGATAAATCGGCTCATTTTTCAAAAATTAACAAAGGCAAATTAAAAAATATAAATACATCATTCAAAAAATTAAATTTCAAGGGTTGCTATTCTTTTTGTGCTCTGATATTTTCCTCCAGGGTAATAATCATTGTAATCAAAATTTAACCAAACATCCCCATTCTCTTCTACGTGAAAATAAATATCTTCTCCTTTGTTTTCCTTCGGGAATAAAACTTGTTTGATGAGGTAATTGATATCCTCCAAATCCTTTTCTGTTCCTACTTTCACTTCAGGATAAACATGATTGATTTCATTTCCTGAGTCATCTTTCAAAGATGTTCGAACTAATCTTACCTCTCCGCCAATGGCACGAATACATGCTGCCATTAGAATAGAATAATCATCGCAATCGCCTTTGAACTTACCATCACTTTTTAGAAGTTTGATGGTTTCACTTGCACGCGACCAATAATCTTCTCCGGCTGGATCATAAACATATCTCCATCGCGAACGTATTTCCTTGAAGATAGAAAAGCATTGTATTGCCGTTCGTAAATTACCTCTGAATTCATATTCATCAAAATTCATGATTGCAAGATTTACTGCAAAATCTCTTACGTCCGAATCTCTATAATTAATGGCTGCTCTAAATTGTTCTTCATTATCAAAATCTGATGGCTCGTATTTTTCAAATTGAAAACGAATTGCCCCTTCTCTTAAATTGAATAAAAATGTTTTATAATTATGATATAAATCACCGAAGCGATAAAGATCTGCAACGTGTGTAATAGATAGAGTTAAAAATCCCAGAGCAATAGAAATGTATAGAATTTTTTTTATTTTACGTAAAAGATAAAATACAATCAAGAATATGATTAGGAAAACTAAAAAATGATCTATTCGTTGGTCGGTTGTGAATGGAACATAAATAGGTGGGATATACTTATAAAAAAAGAAAAAGGGAACTAATGAAAGAAAAACAGAAGCAATTGCTGGCATAATAATATTGAAAGCATGTTTCAATTTTTGCCAAGCTATTTCTTTGCCTTTTTTCCAGTTAATTGCCATTGCAACAAAAATACGGGAATAATTGAAGAAAAAGACCGTTATTCGTTCTTTGTTTTTCGTTTAAGATGAATTTCCAAACTAAGTGGAAGAATTCTACTGTTTAGGCTTTTTTACATCTAAAACAATTGCATCTTTGACTTTTTCTTTGGTAAGAGCCAAGTTGATCACATCAATCATCTCTTTCACATAGTGAAATTTCAATCCTTTGATATATTTTGCATCAATTTCTTCAATGTCTTTTTGATTATCAGCAGGCAAAATTATTTCCTTAATATTTGCTCTTTTTGCAGCAAGAATTTTTTCCTTAATTCCTCCAACAGCTAAAACTTTTCCTCTCAAAGTGATTTCTCCTGTCATGGCAACAAATTTTTTCACCTTTTTTTGAGTAAAAGCAGACGCTAATGCAGTTAACATAGTAACTCCAGCTGAAGGTCCATCTTTTGGAGTGGCACCTTCAGGAACGTGAACATGCACATTCCATTTATCGAAAACTCCTTGCTTTAATCCGATTTTATCTGATTTTGCCTTCAGATATTCTAATGCAATAGCAGCGGATTCTTTCATTACATCACCTAAATTACCTGTTAAAGTTAATTTACCATTTCCTTGCGTTAAACTGGTTTCTATGAATAAAATGTCTCCACCATTGGAAGTCCAAGCTAAGCCGGTTACTACACCTGCCACCTCGTTATTCTCGTATTTATCTTTTGCATGAGCTGGCCCCAACATTTTTTTAAGATCAGCATAGGCAATCAACTTCACATATTTTTCATTCATCGCAACTTGTTTCGCTCTAAAACGAACTAATCGAGCTAATTTCTTTTCTAAACTTCTAACTCCCGATTCATTAGTATATTCTTCAATTACTTTTTCAATTAAATCTTCTTTAATCGTGATTTTTGTAGAATCAATTCCGTGATCCTTCAATAACTTTGGCATTAAATGTCGAACGGCAATTTGAGTTTTTTCTTCAACGGTATAACCATTTACTTCTATAACTTCCATTCTATCTCTTAATGCTGGTTGGATGGTAGAAAGATTATTGGCTGTTGCAATGAATAATACTTTTGATAAATCGTAATCCAATTCAACATAATTATCATTGAAAGTGGTGTTCTGTTCCGGATCTAAAACTTCTAATAGAGCAGAAGAAGGATCTCCATGAAAATCATGACTTACTTTATCAATTTCATCCAATACAAAAACGGGATTCGATGAACCTGCTTTTTTAATATTTTGGATAATTCTTCCGGGCATTGCACCTATATACGTTTTGCGATGTCCGCGTATCTCTGCTTCATCACGCATTCCACCCAACGACATTCTTACATATTTTCTCCCTAAAGATTCTGCCACTGATTTTCCCAATGAAGTTTTACCTACACCCGGAGGTCCGTAAAGACAAATGATTGGAGATTTCATATCACCTTTCAATTTCAATACCGCCAAATATTCAATGATTCTTTCTTTTACTTTTTCTAAACCAAAATGATCGCGATCCAAAACTTTTTGTGCGTGCTTCAAATCAAAATTATCTTTGGTTACATCATCCCAAGGTAAATCAACAATAGTTTCGAGATAATTTAATTGAACAGAATACTCAGGTCCTTGAGGATTTAATCGCATTAATTTATCTAATTCCTTCTCAAAAGTATCTTTGGCGTGTTTCGGCCATTTCTTTTTTTCTGCTTTATCTTTTAACTCATTTGATTCCTGAACCACTGGGCTTTCACCTAATTCTTCTTGAATGGTTTTTATCTGTTGATGTAAAAAATAATCACGTTGTTGTTTATCTAAATCATGACGTACTTTACTTTGAATATCATTTTTTAGCTCGAGAATTTGTAATTCTTTGGTTAATCCCGAAAGTAATTTTTCTGCGCGCTCTGTAAGATTATTTTTTTCTAATAAATCTTGTTTGTCTTCAACAGGGGCATTCATGTTTGAAGAAATGAAATTCACCAAGAAAGTTGGGCTTTCAATATTTTTAATGGCAAATCCAGCTTCACTCGGAATATTTGGAGATAGGCGAATAATATTCAATGCTAAATCTTTCAGTGAACCAATCAATGCATCGAATTTTTTTCCAGTTAAATCGCTTTTCACATCTAAAAACGGAATCACTTTTGCTTTGATATATGGTTCTTCCGTTATCAATTCGGTCATGATAAAACGTTTTTTTCCTTGAATGATTATGGTTGTACTACCATCCGGCATTTTCAACATTCGAATGATGTGTGCAATCGTTCCTACTTTATGTAAATCATTGAAAGTTGGCGATTCGATATCCTGCTTTTTCTGTGAAACAACACCAATTGTTTTGTTTCCTTTATAAGCATCTTGAATCAACTTAATGGATTTATCTCTTCCTACTGTTATTGGAATAACAACTCCTGGAAAAAGAACATTATTACGAATGGGTAAAATGGGTAAATCCGTTGGGACCGCTTCCGCATTCATTTGTTCTTCGTCTTCTTTTGAGATTAATGGAATGAATTCAGTTTCCTGGTCCATAATATTGGAGAATTGTAATATCTCGTTTAAATTTTTTTCGTTCATTTTGTTGTCAATTTGTCATTCGAAAATTTATTTTTTCGAATTTAAGATCCGAGTTTTATTGGTTTGAAAAATTAAAACTCTTGTTACCAATAGTTTCTCTTGCTCCTAGAATTAATTAAGTCCAGAATTATGCCAGATTAAAATTCAAGAAATTATGTCTGGTTTTATATTAATTAGTTGGTAAAGGAAAAAAGTTATTGATTTCGGTAAAGATGATCTAAAACTCTTTTCATTTCTGAACTGAGTTTGTGTTTTCTTCTTTCCATAACTCTTTCAACTACTTCTAATGCTTTATCCCAATCAAAAGAAACAAATCCAGCTGCTCCGCCCCAAGAATAAGAAGGAATAAATTTATCTGGAAAACCTCCGCCATAAATATTAGCCGAAACACCTACCACTGTTCCCGTATTAAACATGGTATTTATTCCACTTTTCGAATGATCACCCATAATTAATCCGCAAAATTGCAAACCAGTGGAGAAATAGTCATTCTTTTCATACGACCATACTTTTACAACTCCATAATTGTTTTTGAGATTTGAATTATTCGTGTCTGCTCCTAAATTACACCATTCACCAATTACAGAATTTCCTAAAAATCCATCATGTGCTTTATTGGTAAAACCGAAAATAATCGAATTAGAAATTTCTCCTCCTACTCTACAATGCGGACCTATTGTAGAAGCACCATAAATTTTGGTTCCCATTTTTAATTGTGACTCTTCTCCCAATGAAAATGGCCCACGAATCATAGATCCTTCCATTACTTCGGCATTTTTTCCAATGTAAATCGGGCCATCAGTTGTATTAAAATATGCTGCTTCACATTTTACACCTTCTTCAAAAAATATTTTTCCATTTCCAATGATTTTATTGGAAGCTGAAATGGGTTGTGATTTTTTTCCTTTTGTAATTAATTCGAAATCTTGTTCGAGTGCTTTTTTATTCTGAGAATAAATATCCCATGGAAATTGAATATTCGTTAATTCACCTGAATATTCGATTTTTTTTAAAGTTGAAATTTCTTGATGGTCATTTGAAGAATAAGCCAATAATAAATCACCTTTCCAAAGGGCAGAGTTATTAGATAAAGATTGAATGGCTTTCGTTAAATTAGTATCTGGTAAAATAGAAGAGCGAATAATTGTTTTTGCACCATTCCCACCTATTTTATAAAGTGGTTGAAGATATTTTTCGGTCAAAATATTTACTTCCGTAGAAAGATGGCGATTCCATTTTTCACGAATGGTAAGAATTCCTATGCGAATATCGGCCACAGAGCGGGTGAGTGTAAGTGGTCTTAATGTTGACCATTCTGAGAAATCTTTGAGGTTAAATTCCATATTATACAAACTTACCAATAAAGGAATTATTTTGAGAATTTATGTAAATAAAAAATCCTGACGCTAAGGTCAGGATTCTGAATATTTAACCGTAAGCGATTATTTTTTGAACTTATCGTAACGAGTTTTGAATTTATCGATACGTCCTGCTGTATCTACTAATTTCACCTTACCAGTAAAATAAGGGTGAGAAGTGTTAGAAATCTCTAATTTAATCACTGGATACTCCTGACCTTCATAGGTAATAGTTTCATTTGAGTTAG
>CAMBFX010000010.1 GCA_945865695.1 Chryseobacterium gleum
GCAGTAAACAACGGATGAGGGTTAGCAACTGTGCTCTTATATTCAGGATGGAATTGAACTCCAACAAACCAAGGATGTTCGCGTAATTCCATAATTTCAACTAAACCGCCAATAGGGTTGATTCCACTAGCTACCATTCCGGCTTGTTCGAATTGCTCGAGATATTCATTATTGAATTCGTATCTATGGCGATGACGTTCTGAAATTTCTTCTTTCTTATAAACGTTAATTACTTTACTGTCCTTTGATAATACGCAAGGATATGCACCTAGACGCATAGATCCACCTTTATCAGTAATACTCTTTTGGGTTTGCATTAAGTGAATCACTGGATATTTTGTATCCATATCAATTTCGGTAGTATTTGAACCTTTCATTCCTAATACATTTCTGGCGAATTCAATCACGGCACATTGCATTCCTAAACAAATTCCGAAGAAAGGAATATTATGTTCTCGAGCATATTTGATTGCGGTAATTTTCCCTTCAATTCCTCTTGAGCCAAATCCTGGAGCAACCAAAACACCACGCAGACCGTGCATTTTTTCGCCTACATTTTCTTCTGTAATATTTTCACTGTGTAGCCAAACAATTTCTACTTTGCATTCATTAGCAACGCCTGAATGGATGAACGATTCTACGATGGATTTATAGGAATCTTTTAACTCGATATATTTTCCAATTAAACCAATACGAACACGTTTGATCGGATTTTTTAAGGTAAATAAAAACTGTTTCCAATTAATTAGTTCTGGTTCGTTTTTGAGAGGAAGACTTAATTTTTGTAAAACCACTTTATCTAATTCTTCGGCTAACATTAACATAGGCACATCATAAATACTTGCCGCGTCAATGGATTCGATTACCGCTTTTGGATTTACATTACAAAACTTAGCCACTTTTTCTTTGATTTCTTTATTCAAGTGATGTTCTGTGCGACAAACTAAAATATCTGGTTGAATTCCTAATTCTAATAATTGTTTAACGGAATGTTGAGTAGGTTTTGTTTTTAATTCTCCAGATGCAGATAAGAAAGGAATTAAAGTTAAATGGATGACTAAACAATCGTTGGGGCTTTCCCATTTCATTTGACGAACCGCTTCTACAAATGGAAGTGATTCAATGTCACCAACTGTTCCACCTATTTCGGTAATCACAAATTCAAATATTCCTTTATTTCCTAAAATTTGGATTCTGTTTTTTATCTCATCGGTAATATGTGGGATAATTTGAACAGTTTTCCCTAAATATTCACCTTTTCGTTCTTTATCAATAACGCTTTGGTAAATTTTTCCTGTAGTAACGTTATTGGCTTGTGAAGTAGGAACATTTAAAAATCGCTCATAATGCCCAAGGTCAAGATCGGTTTCTGCACCGTCTTCGGTAACGAAACATTCACCATGTTCATAGGGATTTAAAGTTCCTGGATCAATGTTAATATAAGGATCTAGCTTTTGAATAGTAACAGTATACCCTCTGGCTTGTAATAATTTAGCTAAAGATGCGGAGATAATTCCTTTACCCAAAGATGATGTAACGCCCCCGGTTACAAAAATGTATTTTGCTGAAACTGCCATAAGTGAAATGAATTGTAACTACGGGGCATAAAGTTACAGGATGAAAAGCAAGTATGCTAATTTAATTTTCAAAGAAATGAACAGGGAAAAAGAATAGTTCAAGGTTTAAAGTTCAAGGTTCAAGGTAGAGGTACAGCTTTAAACTTTGAACCTTAAACTTTTAAACTATATTCTCAAAACGCCCAGCTAAACCCAACTGCAGGAATGATAGGTAATTGATATACCTTTTCGTTCGAAATCCGGTCTACATAAAAGATATTTTCTCGGTTGTAGGTATTAGTTACGCTCAAAATAATTTCCATAGTAGATTTAATGATTTCCTTATCCTTTTTGTTGGGGTCATCGCTTTTAATAATCTTCTTGAATTCAATGGTTTTCTTAGCCGATAAATCCAAACGGTGATAATCACTCATACGTCCGTTGTTTAATGCTCCGTATAAAACAGCAATATCTTGAGGGTTTTGATTGGCATAATTTCCATTGATAGAAGACAACGTATTGTTTGCATAGAAACCAGCAGTTTGGGTGAAAGGAAGAGCAGAGCCATAATTCCATCTTACACTAATTTCCCATGACCCTTCTTTTCCAAGTTTACGCATGGCAACAACGTTTATATTATGACGTCTATCCCATATAGGTGCATACTCTTGAAAGCCATCCCAACGTTTAACTTTTCCTAATGAGTAAGTAAACCAGAAATAATTTTTTTCAGAGGTATATTTTAAAACCATATCAACACCTTTTGCATCACCGGTTTCAATAACATAATCCTTTTTCAACTCATCTGGTTTGTCTACGAAATCGATATTGTCGTCATAAATTTTATTTCTATTTACATTGGTTAATTGAGAAAATATTTTCAAATATCCTTCTACATTAATAGATAAATTATCAGTAATGCTGTATTCTGTACCGAAAATGAAATGAGTTGCTTTTTGCAAATAATGTTTTATTTTCACTTCATCACCGTTTTGAGCTGTGTAAGAATCGGGAAGGTTTGACGATCCCGAAAGGAAACCATAAAATAAATTGACTACATCACGATCTGAATTGGAACTAATTAAGTTTTGAGAAAAAATTCCTGTTGCCATTTTAAAACGTAGTTTTTCATTGGCATTAAACAACATGTCTAATCTTGGCTCAGGCGAGAAGTTTTTTAAAGTGGCATAATAATGTAATCTAAGTCCTGGTTCAATTAATAATCTTCCTCGTGTCATTTTATAACTAAAATAACCAGCTAATTCAGTGGTATTTTCTTCTTGTTGAATTTTTCGTTGAACGGAATTGGTGGTTTGAAAATCTGTTTTATATCCTACCACTTCTATACCATATCTAACTTCATCTTTTGAGAGGTAATATTTAAAATCAAATCCGAAATTAAACCCACCTACTTCACTAAATCGTGTTGGACTGGTATTGTCTTTTAATTCGATTAAATAATTAGAAATTGAAAATTTTCCAGTCATAATTACCGGTGATCCTTGAGGAACCATTACAAAATTTCCACCAACACCCCATGAGCTCCATTTCAAATTATTTATGGCTTGATATTTTACAGAATCCACAAAATTAAATCCGAAAAGACTGAACTTACTTCCGCTTTCTCCGTCAAAAGTTATTTTACCAAATAAGTCGGTGAAATTAAAAGGAAGACCTGCAGTATCTACATAGGTATATAATACTTTAGATGTTTGAGCGAGATAAGATGTTTTACCAGAGAAAAGATAAGAAATCGAGCCACCCTTTCCATTAGCTGGAACCTTTTTTAATGGTCCTTCTAATAATAATTTAGCGCCAAATGGAGTAGCAGAAATTTTACCTTCAAATTCTTTTTTATTTCCATCACGAGTGGTGATATCCATTACGGATGAAATTCTTCCTCCGTAATCTGAAGGGTAACCTCCTGTGTAAATTTTTGTATTACGAATGATATCGGTGTCAAATACAGAGAAAAAACCTATCGAGTGAAATGGATTATAAATAGTCATTCCATCCAATAAAACACGATTTTGAATGGGTGCACCACCACGAACATATAATTGTCCACCTTGATCACCGGTTGAAACTACACCTGGAACCGTTTGAAAGAAGGAAACAATATCAGATCCACCACCTGTGGTAGGGACTATATCAATTTCTTTTTTACCAACAATAATTAAAGACGGGATTGGATTATTTTTATCATTCATTCCACCAATTCCTCCATCAACAATAGCAGGACCTAACTCGGTAGATTGTTCAGCTAATTTGATATTGGGAGCAGCAATTTCACCGGCTACAGATAAGGTTACCGATTCTTTGAATGATTCATAACCAACATAACTAAAAATCATAGTGTAGGTTCCAAGAGGAACTTTTGACAGAACGAATATACCATTCATATCAGCTGAAGCTCCTATGGTAGTTCCTTCTAATAAAACATTGCAAAAACTAACCGGATCTCCTGTGCCAGCATCTCGAACAACTCCACGAATGGTGGCCGTTTTTTGAGAAAACACATTTAAACTTAAAACGAGCGCGGTGAAAAGTAATAGAGAATGACGAATCATGTAGATTATTTTTATGGTTGCAAAAGTAGAAAATCATTCCGAATGTTTCAGAATAAAATAGTAGAACTACATTAAAGGTTTAACCACTATAGCTAACGGCAGAATTTATGGATTATTTCACCATCAATTTCGTTGTTTTGCGAATAGAATCTGTTGTTAAAACGATTTGATAAATCCCTTGTGATAAAGTGGATACATCTAGAAAAATGTCGTTTTTACCTATTCCAAAAGTTCCTTCTGAGAGTGTTGAAATAAGACGTCCAGTCATATCAATTAATTCCACCTTACCGTTAAACTCAACATCGCTTAAGATGGGAATCCAAACAATCAAATCTGCAGGGTTCGGGAAAACCTCTCCGAATCCAAATGAAGATTCATTGTTTTCTACAGTAAGTCCTTGGTCTAACACTTGGAAAGTAAAATTTCCTGTTGGAGCTGGCATTGGACGAACTTGTTGTTTTCCATTATTTGATTCGGCATGGATATAATAATAAATTCTTGTTCCAGCCACTTGTGCAGGAATGTTGGCTTCCCAATGATTGGTTGGAGAGGCAGGAGTCATTGCAATAGCAGAGTAACCGCTTCCTTCTGTTAAGGACCAATACAAAGTGGCATTGTTTATTCCTGATTTATTGGTGATGTAAGCGTCCACTAAATATGGATTTACGTCATCATAAGTATCTACCAATTGTTGATGTGAAATTAATAATGGATTATCAGCACCGATGAGGTTGGAAATGCAATGTATTGCTCCGCTTTGTGCAATTAATGCTGAACCAGAATTGTCAACATCAATTCCTACAATTGTGTATCCGGGATATACACCTTCTAAAATTCTCTTTGCAATGGTATCATATTCTGTTCTGTAAAACGGAACCAAAACCGTTTTATTTATAATTACGTTATTAGTGTACGTTCGGTAATAACCTCCATTATCTGGGTGCGCGCCACCAGTACTAGGTGGTTGTGGTATTCTTACCCATTTGTATGGTGTTCCAAAAACAGAATTAAAGTTGTTGGCCACTAAATTCATGTTTGATTCAATTTGTGGACCATCAGCTATACCAATTGGATATTCTCCCATTAGAATAGTTTCTTCATCTGTTAATTTCATGTGCATATCGATATGATGAATTCCATCATAGGGAAGAGTGGGCATTTTTATATAACGCGTGATTCCCATAAAATCACTCATGATTGCATCAATGGCCGATTCATTATGATTTGGATAAACTAAACTACCATAATCACCAGCACCATCATTTTCATCTAAAATTAATTCGGAGGCAAATGCAGTTCCGAAACCATCTACCATCCAATTTCCACCTGTATTCATTAGTTTAGTTGGATTACCCGTTGTTGCATGCAATCCTACATTTCTATGTGCGGCGTAAATATCAGGCAGCACATCATCATCTGGACGTGGGCGATTATAAATCCAATCCACTAACAATAATGAGTCTACTTCATTTTTGTAAATAGTATGTGCGCCATAATCACGAATCCAAATGGAATTATAATTAGCTTCAATAAAATCAAGATTCATCAATGGAACTCCTGCATTTGTTAAGGTAGATTTTACGGTATTCGAATCAGTACAAATAATAATAACATCGCCTTCTTCTTGAGCAGCATCTACCATTTGTGTTTGGATGCTAGGAAATCCTGTCCATGTAATTACTAAAGCTTGAACTTCCTCCCACTGTGCCATAGTTCTAACAGGAAATGCTGGGGGAGTGGAAATACCTCTAGAGTTTCCAGTGTTCATGAAATCATAACCGCCAGACTGGAGAAGTTGAATTTCTTCAGGAGAAAATCCTTTCGGTAAAATCGTTTCATTTTCGTGCTGAGCGAAAATAGAAGTTGAAATTAAAGTTGTAGTAGCAAGTAAAATTCCTGGTAAAATATTCATGTTCATAATTTTTTCATTTAATGGTTACATAGAATATTCATCAATTTAATTTTAGAAATTAATGAATGATGAATAATTCATAGTAGCTTTATTTGATCGAAATATAAGAATTTATCTGAAAGTGGAAAATTCAAAATGAGGCAAAGGCAGATTAAAATGTTAAAATTAAAACTGAATTATTCGGTATGTTTAAAGCGACCAGTGTGCAAGCTTGTATGTGATTCGCAATTTCTTCAAAAAAAACTAAATGGAGATTTTAAAGAGAAGGTGAGAAAGTTGAGGGAGATAACGAGTGTTTTGGATTAATTAGATAATGTGTAAATGTGTCAATTTGCAAATAATTGAGAAAAATTCTCCAAGCTAATTTGCAAATTTGCACATTAGCAAATTGAATTATTTTTTCGCTCTTGTCATCTCACGTTTTCCGGGAGGCCCAGGCAAGCCTTCAATTTCAAATCCTACTTCTTTCATGAATCGTTTTACTTCTCCTTTGGCACAATAGGTAACTAAAATTCCTCCTGGGTTTAGCATGGAATACATTTTAGAAAAAATATCTTTCGTCCACATTTCTGGTTGCGCTACCGGACTAAAAGCATCGAAATAAATTAAATCATATTTTGATTCAGGTTGAAAAGAAATTAAATCACCTTTTATTTTTTTAAGTTTAAAATTATTACTCAATTCTTTTTCTTCGTTCCAAGAAATGGCATGAATTAATTCGAATTGATTTTTATCCGAAGGATTTTCGGCATAATTTAATTTCTCAATGATAGAATCAGGAAGAGGTTTTAATTCGATAGCATGATAAACGATAGGAGCAGTAGAAAGTATTTTAGTGAGCAAACAATTTAAGCCCGTTCCAAATCCGACTTCAAAAACGGATAAAGGTTGCATGGGTGGAAAGAAATTTAAGCCATTTATTATAAACACATGCATGGATTCTTGCATGGCACCATTAAGGGAATGATAGTTTTCGTTCAGATGAGCTACATGGAGGGTTACCGTTCCATCAGCAGTGACTACCGTTGTTACATCTTCCATTTATTTTCAGATTTTAAACCAAAGGTAATAAATTACCAGCAGATGGTCAAATTGGATGGACGAACGTATGTTTTAATGGGGCGAGATAGTATGCATGAATACTATTTCAAGGCAACTTTATCAATGGAAGTCCGTTATAATATCAGGAAACAGTTCTTTGAGTAATAACAAATAAATATACAAGTTATGTTAGACAGAAGCACACTTTATGCAGCGATGGTATTGGGGATCTTTCTCATCGTTGCGCTGATTGTTACTTGACAATTTGCTTTTTTTGGTTAAAAAGTAAGCCTCGGTTTTTATCCCGATTTCTATCGGGACGGGGCTTTTAATGAACCTAAATGCAATGAATGTGTATTAATTGATATTGATTTTGAATTAATGATTTTATAAAAATATTCCGGCTGGGCTTTACAAACGTAATTCACCACCAAAACTAATCCCGAATGCAGCACGCTTCGGGATTTTTTTTGTCCAATTGTAACTTTTGTTAGGTTTAGATTGTTGTATATTGCAGTATGAATAGATTTTTACTTTCCATTTCTCTTTTAAGTTTGATTTTTAGTTCTTGTGATAAGAACAAAGAATTATCGACCTATTCTGAATATTATCACATACAAGATGGTAATATTATTTCCTATATTTTTGTTCCGAATACATTTACTCCTAATGCAGATGGGAGTAATGATTATTTTTTTCCAATTGCAAGTAATTTTGTCAACCAAGATTTTGAATGGAAAGTTTATAATTCGAATGAAGAAATAATTTTTGTTGCCCAAGATCAAGATGGAAAATGGGATGGAACTTATAAAGGTTTATTTGTAGAGGAAGGCACGTATATCTATAAAGTAATCGCCAAAGATATTACTGGTTATGAATTTGAAATTACAGGTAATTTAAACTTGATGCGTTAATAGAACATGGAGGAATGCTCCATATGTTTTTTATGTGCATCTTTTTTCCAAAATTTAAAAGCCGATGTAAATTCATGCGTTCCACCTGTATTTTGATTTTCTAAAGTTGAATCAGTAATCTCATAACAATAACTAATTCGAGCATTGAATTTCGAATAGCCAATTAAAAATGCGTAGGAATCGCTCGCGCGGAGATTGAATCCTAATAAAATGTTTTTGAATTCTGTATTTAATCCATAATTAAGGTTTTTAAAATTTCCTTGTGAAATGGCAGTAAAATAAGGTTGTATTTTTAATTCAGATTCTTTAATTCGGAATTTTAGGATGTGACCTAAATGAAAACCTAATTTCATTGGAAGCGGTGAATTTCCTGTCAGTAGCGATTCATTGGGTTGTGTAATATGATGAATTGAAATTGCCATTCTAGTGTTGTAGAAATTAGCAAGTAATCCAGCATTGAAATCCACGTTGGTAATTTTGCCTCCCCGAGGAATATCATTTGTTGAATATCTGAATCCTGATCGTGGATCAATCTGGTCGCCAAAACTAAGTTGATTCCAATCTACAACTTTATTGAAATAACAGAATTCCATGGAAGGTCGTAATAACAGTTTTTTGATTTTAATGTTTTGAGAATAGTTGAAAGTCATTCTTTGAGTAGTGAAGGCTCCTGCCTTATCATACATATAATGAAAACCGGCATAAGAATTCATTTTTCCAATATACTGCTGCCAACCAAAAACTGTAGTTTGATAAGTTCCCGATAATTTTGGCCATTGATTGCGATGCGTAAGGAAAACTGTTCCCATGGTATTACTACCTGCAAATGCCGGATTGTTATAAGTCATCGCCCCGAATGATTGGGTGAATTGAGGATCTTGGGCGGAACAATTAATTAATAATGAATAATTACAAATTAATAATGAAAGACATTTTTGCAAGGAAGAATTATATTTTAAATACTGATTCATGATAGTAGAACAATTTGATAGGTGTGAAAGTTACAATTAATAAATAATATTCAGGACCCCTCCGTCTCGAAGACGAGCCACCTCCCCTTATCAAGGGGAGGAGTAAAGACAGGCGTGCTTAAAGTCTGTATTTAATTAGAAAAGTTTTGTAAATATTGTAAAATATTAGTTTCGGAGATATCCAACTCTTCCCCTTGATAAGGGGAAGTACCGCGAATGCGGGGAAGGGGTCCGTTTGAGATTTTGTTTTTGAAATTCTACTGGATATATAAGACAAGCTTTTTGTCTCGACTCTGGCTCACAAAAAAATATTTTTAAAAAAGAAAACCTGAAAAGAGACCTTGGGGGTGGTGGTGTGGAGGTGGGCTCTTCTCAGGTTAAACCTGCAAGGAAAAATATAAAACCATTGAACCAGGGGGTAGCAAAGAAGCCTGATTCAATATAAAGACGCAAGTGGACCTGATTAGTTGCTTCAGAAATGTAAAAAAGGTTAAAATTAAGTCATCGGTGGATGAAGATGAGGAATCGTGTTAGGAATGTGCTTAAGAAGTGAATTTATAACCCACCCCGCGCACTGAATGAAAATATCTTGGTTCACGAGGGTTCTTTTCAAAATACTTTCGGAAAATTAAAATATAGTTGTCGATGGTTCTGGAAGTGGGAAAAGTATCTTCTCCCCAAATTAAATCCAAAATTTCTTCTCGCGAAACCACTTGATTTTCTTTGTCAATCAATAATTTAAGTAATTGAATTTCGCGATTCCCTAATTCAGCTATTTTTTTATCTTTTTCAAAAATTTCGTAGGTTTTGAAATTGATTTTAAATTCTCCAAATGAATAGTCTTCAGCTACAATTTGTGTTTTTTTATTGCGACCCATGAGAATCTTAACACGAAGTAATAATTCTTCTAAATTAAATGGTTTCACTAAATAATCATCTGCACCAATTTTCAAACCGGTAACCCGATCTTCGCCTGAACCACGTGCGGTCAAAAATAAAACGGGTGTTTCTGTATTACTTTTTCTAAATTCCTTACAAACATCAAAACCATTTATACCCGGCATCATCACATCTAAAATCAAAAGATCAAATCCATTTTTTTTAGCTTCCAAAAGTGCATCCTTTCCATTAGCAACAGTAGTCAATGAATAACCTTCCATTTCCAGGTTCAATTTAATGACATGTAAGAGGTTTTCTTCGTCTTCAGCAAGGAGGATTTTGTTCAAGGTTTAATGTTTAAAGTTTAATGTTCAAGGTTCAAAGTTTAAAGTTCAAGGTTCAAAGTTCAAGGTTTAAAGTTCAAGGTTCAAGGTTCAAGGTTGCTTTAACTAAACTAGTCAAACTAACTAAACTAACCAAACAATTTTTAATTTTTAATTCTTAATTTTTTATAAAGGAATCCAACCCTTCTCCTTTTCTAAATTGACTACACCATACTTTCACTCTCAAAGGATTGATATTAATTATTTTTTCATTGTATAATTGCTGTAAAACCCTTTGGTCTTTCCTAGAAATACTTCCATCAATAAACATTCCCATCATAATTAGCTTTGAATAGGCTTTTTTGATATTTTCGGGTGAATGGCTAATATTTTTTAAAAAGGCAGTTGGGTTATGTTCGGAATCTTTAAAATTAGTCAAATCAAAAACTTCAATCAATTTTGTAATTAATAAGTAATGATTATGATGAAAGCTTCGTTTTATAGTAACTACATATTGCATAGCATCAAAAATATTTTGTTTGAAATCGATATCATCTTTTAGATTTTCTACTTCTTTGACTAATTGATGTATCACACCGGGTGCCATAATATAAACTTTAGCGCTTTCAATAATTCTCCAAGAAGCAACTGCATTCCAGATTGCAAAAACAGGTATTCCGATTAAATCTGAATAAGCTCGCACTTCTGCTCGTGCGAAAATCTTCACCACAATCATTTTAACGAAAAAGTTGGTTAAGGTTGCTTTCAATAAATTCCAAACAGTGAAAAGCATAATGTAAAAGTTCGGTACTCCGTCATACGGATCTATTCCGAATTTTAAAGTTTCTTTATTCTTGGTTTCTACACCAACACTAAATAATTGCTCTAAATGTAAATCGTGATTTGGATCTCTTTTATCTGGAAAACCACAAGCGTTAGCGGTTTCGGCAACAGCTCGAATATTAATTCGCGTAAGAATGAAAATTTCCAGAAAAATAAGAATCAAACTGAAAGAAATGGTCACCAAATTTATTTCAATTGAAAAGCCAAATAAAGAAATTAACTGGTTAAATTGTTTGAAAAAATCAGGAAAAATATAAAGTGGAACATAGTAAATAGCTACAGCAAATGCTCCGGTCATTCCAGCTGAAATCATCGCAATTTGTTTTACCTTATTTATGGCAGCACGCTCTTTTTCGTTGATAATATGAAAATCGTCTTCAGGAGCTTGTTTCTTTTCACTCAATCGCTGAAAATACTTAAATGCAGTTTTTTCTTTAGTTGTTTTTTTTGCCTTTTTCATTATAGTTCCTTCGAGAAATCAATAATTTTTTCGGTAAATCTCTTCCAAGAAAGTTCATCTTTCATCTTTCGAATATTTTCTTTGAAAAAATTGATGTCATATTTCGTAAAATAATTAATCAATTGTTCTTTTACTAAATCTGCCTCGGCACGTTCAGCCACCAATCCTGTTTTTTCATGTTCTACCATTTCTTTCAATCCTCCCACATTGGTAACTACCAAGGGTAATTCATAATGTAAAGCAATAGAAGTTACTCCACTTTGAGTTGCACTTTTATAGGATAAAACACAGACATCCGCAGCGGAAAAAAGTAAGCTTACTTCGTGATCTGGAATGTATCTATTAAGTAAAGTGATTTTATCTTTTACATTGAATTTTGCAATCAAATCTAAATAAGGAGTGAAATCTCCATAACTTTCTCCGGCTAGAATTAAATGATAATCTTCAGGTAATTTAGAAATGGTTTCAATCAAAATATCCAATCCTTTATAATCGCGGATATATCCGAAATAGAGAAGTAACTTTTTATTTTCTGGGAGATTTAATTCTTTCCTTGCTATATTTTTCTCTGTTGCTGCACCAAAATGATCATACAAAGGATGTGGAAATACTTTATATTTTGCATTGGGAATGAATCCTAATAAATCATCTCTCACTTTATCACTCATGGTAATAAAACCATCATTCTGATTCAAAAAATATTTCGTAAAAGTATGATCAAAAATTCTGGTTTCATGCGGTAGGACATTATCTAAAATAGTTATCACTTTAGTATTTTTTCTCATCAATTTCGCTACAGTTCCCAATGAAGGTCCGAAAAATGGTAGCCAATATTTCATGATTAAAATATCGGGATTGTATTGGTTGATTTGATGTGCTGCAGTAATATAACTGAATGGACCAACCGTATCCAACACGGGAAGGCTTGGAACAATTTCTACTTTATCCCCCTTTTTTACATATTGACTTTCTCCTGGATAAAGTAATGAAGGATATTGACGAATGAAAGTGAACGCTTTTACTTCGTGTTGTTCGGAAAAAGCATGATACATATTCGCATTGAATTGCGCAATTCCTCCTCTGAATGGATAAATAGTAGAAAGAATCGCAATTTTCATTATTTAACGTGTTCTTTGATTTTATCAAGAACTAAATTTTCATCGATATCGTTCATGCAACTTTTCTCTCTCGAACAAGTATTTCCATAATAACAATCGCATCCGCTACTAGGTTGTACAATGCAACCGCGACCATACATATAAAATTCATGTGGATTAAAAATATTATTGAAAAGAATCATTGGTTTTTGTAATGCCACAGCGATATGCATCATCATCGAAACCTGAGTAACAATTCCATCACAATTGGATGTTAAAGCAATAAATTCTTCTAATGAAAAATGACCAGGATAATAAGCTCCGGTTTTTTCACTGTATATTTTATTCAAGGCATCTTCATCTTTTCCTCCTAATACCAATGGAAAGAATCCGTTTTCTTGCAATAATTTAATCAATGCAATCCATTTTTCTTGTGGCCATA
This sequence comes from Chryseobacterium gleum, assembly GCA_945865695.1. GTDB lineage: Bacteria > Bacteroidota > Bacteroidia > Flavobacteriales_D > UBA2798 > CAMBFX01. Next base: position 13,009 of record CAMBFX010000010.1, read on the forward strand.
ATCGTGTTTGCCATCTCGCACCGCATCCTGTATTTAATCCAATTATTTTTTTACCGTTAGCATTTTGTTTGATGGACGACCATTTTGCGGCAAGTGTTTTATTGAAATTAATTAGGTATGGTTCGTCTTCAAATTTTAAATGACAAATTTCAAAAATCTCATCTAAATAATGTTTGGTATTTTCTTTAGATATGTTGTCAAAAAATCCAGTAATTAATTTATGCTCGGCTGCAGAAGTAGCAGGAGCAACATGTTGATCTTTCCAAGTATATCCGTATTTTTCTTTTGCATTTACCTCTGCTAATAAAGCGCAAGCTTCTGTTTCTTTATCCAGATTGATTACAATATCATATTGAAATTGTTTGGCTGAATAAATAGAAGTGAAATCCCATTTGAGAATCTCATCAATATTTTCTTTTGGTAAAATATCTGGTGATTGAGTAATCCAAGTAATATGACAATCGGGATACATTTTTTTGTAGCGAACCACCAAGGGTGTTGTTCTAATCACATCTCCGATGGCCCCCAGTTTAATAATTAAAATTCGTTTAGATATTGGTTTGTATTCATCACAACTTGTACAAACTTTGCCTTTTAATTTGTTAGGTTTACAAGGAATTCCTCCTCTGAAATGTTTGCAATCGTATTTTACGTCCGTTATTTTCATAGTCAAAAGTTCCGATTGAATTCGGATATGTAAAGTAAATTAAAATTCAGTGTGGTTCAGCGGTCCTAACCTTCGATTTTGAAGCGTTTTTTCAACTTAGGATAGTTATTAAGAAGATTTTTCCAGTTTCCAATGAGCACAAAGGCCGTTACCAAGGTCATCAAAGCAGGAACTTTATAGCGAACCATCGCTCCCATCACAGGAGTTACTAAACCCACTAAAACATACATCGTAATACTAAAGAAAAGAAGGAAATACAAAAGGTTTTTTTGAGAGTTGTTCAATTTATCTCGGTATATTATTACTGAAAATAGTAAAAGAAAAAGGAAAAGATTCTCTAGTCCAGAAATGATCATTAGAGGATTAGTAGACTCAAAGATAAAGGGTCGAAAAAAAGTAATGAAAAGAGATTCTGGAGCATGTAAAATGAAAGAAGTAAGATTAGGCTCAACGGGATCTATCTTTACCACACTTCCAGAACCCAAAACTTCGGCATGTTTGATGAAATCGTGTTGTTTAAAGGTGATAATTTCCAGAATATTATAATCTTTTTTTACCAAATGAAAATTAATTGCAAAAAGGGTGGCTAAAGTAAAACTGGAAAAATAGACCAGCGCAATGAATTTATACTTCAATTTTTGTATTAACCAATAGGAGAACAAACATGGAATGAGCAACATTAAGGCATAGATTTTAAGAAAAAGAAGCAAGAATAAAACGATTGCTATCATTGGGAAATAATACCATTTAAAATTTCCTTTGAAAAATTCGAAACAACAATAAATTAAAACGCCAATTCCGAAAATGAGTAAACCTTCTTTCAATACGCCAGAGCTCCAAAATAGGAGTGAAGGAACCAAAAAAACAATGAAAGCAAGTATTCTTTCTTTGTTTTTGAATTCTGAAAATACCGCTTTATAGAAAGCAACTAATCCGATTAAAGAAAGGAAACACATAATTACCGTATGAACATGATAAACTCCAAATGAAAAGAAACGAAGTAAGGCATTGAACCGAATAATGGTATGGCTATCATTGTAAATATTACTTTCATATACCCGAAACCAGTTGTTCATTTTACTATAATATTCTGTAGTGAAATATTCAGTATCATTTCCATAACCAATCATCATTTTGAAAAAATCTTTGGGCTCGCTCCAAAAAGCATCGTGTAAATATTTGCTATCATCAAAATATTTGAAAATATCAGCCTCGTTGCGATTAGGATAATATTTAGTATAAATGAAAGCCAACGTGATTCCAGCGACTACTTTCAGCGTAAAAATAGAAATAAGAAAATTCTTTGGTAATGCTTTAATTTTGAAAAAAGGCATGCGTTGTATAATGACTACAATCACTAGAAAGTAAAAAAATACCAATGCTATTTCGGGTCCGAATTTCAATTCACTATTTTATCGTGGATGATTTCCATTTTCTTCAATAAGAAAGTGGCATTTTTATTTCGGGCAATTCCTGATTTTAATTTATAATCAAATATCAATTCATTGCCGGTGATAACAGATTCAAAACAAGCATTACGTAATTTTCCCGGATATTTTTCTTCCAATTTGCCTAGTTCCAAATCATGAGAGGCAATCAATCCAAAAATATTTTCTTCGAGTAACTCTTCAATTAGTTGACGTGACCCATAAAGTTTATCTTCCGAATTAGTTCCGCGTAACATTTCATCCAATAATACCAAGGTCAATTCTCCTTTTTTCAAATGTTCACGAATACTTTTCAATCGCAATAATTCAGCATGAAACAACGAAACATTTTCGTGTAAATTATCTGATTGTTTCAATGATGTTTGAATATGCATCGGGGAAAAATCCATTCGTTTTGCGTTCACGGGTAATCCTGCTTGGGCTAAAACTAAATTTACACCAACAGTTCTTAAAAAAGTACTTTTTCCCGACATGTTTGAACCGGTAATCAAAATAATTTTTTCGGGATGAGCAATCAAAATATCATTATGAATATTTTTATCAGTAGGAATTAAAGGATGCGCCAATTCTTCTGCAGAAATTTTTGATTCGGAATTTATTGTAGGAAAATTGAATTCAGGATGATTATAAGCAAATGTTCCTAAAGATTGAAAGGATTCGATTTCAGCAATGGCAGAAAACCAATTATCGCATTTTTCTTTGTATTTTACTTTCCATTTTTCTAAGCGGATGGCGCAACGCAAATCATATAAAGTATAGCCGTTGAATGTAACGCCCACAACAATATTCGCTCTTCTATCAAACCATTCACTGATATTGGCTAATTCTGAAAACGCTTTTTTTGCTTCTGTGATTTCGGATGATTTGGTTTTCAATAATTGGGATTTCCATTCTTCCGAAAGGTAACATTCAATCATTCTACTATACGAAGTCATAATTTTTTGCAAACCGTCTACCGATTTCATTCGTTGATTAACTTTTTTAAGGAATAAACCCGCAATCATTGTATTTCCAATAAAGGAAAACATCATTGGTTGCCAAATATCCGTTGCATAATACAATATGGTGGTGGAAAGCATTAATAATGGAGCTATAATGATTAGGAATTTTACTACTCCAGAATCAATGAATTCATTCTTAAAATTCAGATTTTCATTCAATTTTTTGCTTAAATCATTTTTTGAAGGAAGTAATTGAGCGTAGCCTTGCCATTGTAAACGGAAATTAGATTTCTCTTTAATTTCTTTAACGGCTTCTTGTCTTTTTAAAATAATTTCTTTCTCAGTTGAAGGGTTGATTAAGGATTTAGCCAAATGTTGCTGCCCGGTAACGGTTGCCGCTCGATTAATAAAATGAAAGAGTGAATATGCACCGAAAATATCCAAATCATAAGAATAAGAAGCCGCATGATGAAATTTTTCTCCATTATCCCAAAGTTGAGGTTCATAATTTAAAGTAGAAATTTCGTTTTCTACGATTTTTATTTTCACTTCACCCAACTCACGTTCGAATTGTTTTTGAAGATGTAGTTTAACTAAAAATAGAAATCCGATAAGCGAAAAAACTGAACCGATAAATAGAAAATTAGAAATTGAAAATCCTGTCCAAATGAATGCCACAATTAATAGAAAAACAAAAAGTCGCAACCATCCGATTTTAGCGGCATCTAAGCGTAGTTTTTTTTGCTCACCGTTGAGACGTTCTAAATTAGAAAAATAATATTTTGACATTTCTTCCTTGGTTTTCATTTGGTGCGAAGTTAATAATCCTATTTAGATTCTAACATTCTCTTTCTTTAAACAATGCTGATTTTCAATCTTAAAAATATATAAACAATTCCTGCTTTTTTGTTTATAACTAAAAGCACTATTTTCTATAAATTTCCTCAATGAAAAATTACCTTTGCCGAACGTTAAAAACACAACCAAAATGGCAATGATACCAGTAGGCGAACCCGCCACTCTCGAACAAGCACAACAACTCGGGCTTTTACCCGAAGAATTTGATAAAATAAAAGAAGTTTTGGGTCGTACACCCAATTTCACCGAAATATCTGTTTACTCAGTGATGTGGAGTGAACATTGTTCTTATAAAAATTCCATTACTTGGCTAAAAACTTTACCCAAAGACGGTCCTCAAATGTTGGCTAAAGCAGGTGAAGAAAATGCCGGTTTGGTAGATATAGGCAATGGATTGGCTTGTGCATTTAAAATAGAATCTCATAATCATCCTTCCGCAATAGAGCCCTATCAAGGTGCTGCAACAGGTGTTGGAGGAATTAATCGCGATATTTTTACCATGGGCGCTCGTCCTGTGGCGCAGTTGAATTCACTTCGTTTTGGAAATTTAGACGAAGCACGTACGAAATGGTTGGTGAAAGGTGTTTCAAAAGGAATTGGAGATTATGGAAATGCTTTCGGTATTCCAATAGTTGGCGGTGAAGTTTATTTTGACGAAAGTTATAATACGAATCCATTGGTAAATGCATTTTCTGCAGGCATCATGAAAGTGGGTGAAATGATTTCTGCTACTGCTGAAGGAGTAGGAAATCCTGTTTTCATCGTGGGATCTTCTACTGGAAAAGATGGAATTCATGGGGCTGCATTTGCCTCTAAAGATATTACGGAAGAATCAGCCAAAGATTTACCTTCTGTACAAGTGGGCGATCCGTTTATGGAAAAATTATTATTGGAAGCCACGATGGAACTTTCTAAAACGAAATGTATCGTTGGAATGCAAGATATGGGTGCAGCAGGAATTGCTTGTTCTACTTCTGAAATGTCGGCCAAAGGTAAATCAGGAATGAAAGTTTGGTTGGATAAGGCACCGGCACGTCAAGAAGGAATGAAACCATTCGAATTTCTTTTATCCGAATCACAAGAGAGAATGTTGATTGTGGTAAAAAAAGGAATGGAAAAAGAAGTTTTCGAAATTTTTGATAAATGGGATTTAAATTGTGCTGAAATCGGTGTCGTAACAGATACCGGAATGTTGGAATATTATTTCAATGATGAATTGGTGGGATATATTCCTGCCGAATCATTGGTTTTGGGAGGAGGAGCACCGGTTTATAAAAGAGAATTCAAAGAACCTGCTTATTTTGCAGAAAGTAAAAAATTCGATATTAAATCTATACCAGATTTAGAAGTAAAAAAATTAGTTCCCATTGCACATAAATTATTAGCAAAGCCCAATATTGCTAGTAAAAAATGGATTTATAACCAATACGATTCGATGGTAGGTACCATTAATATTGGAACCAATCATCCATCAGATGCAGGAGTGGTAAATTTAAAAGGAACGGATGCAGCTTTAGTCATGACAGTAGATTGTAATGCGCGTTATGTTTATGCAGATCCAGAAAAAGGAACGGCCATTGCCGTTTCGGAAGCGGCAAGAAATATTGTTTGCACGGGAGGAGAACCATCTGCGATTACGAATTGTTTGAATTTTGGAAATCCATATCATCCCGAAGTATATTGGCAATTTGTGGGGGCGATCAAAGGAATGAGTGCTGCTTGTTTGAAATTTAAAACTCCGGTTACAGGCGGAAATGTGAGTTTTTATAACCAAGCTTCTACAGTAGGAAAAACAGGGGGAAATGTTTCTAATGCCGTTTTTCCAACACCAACTATTGGAATGATTGGAGTAGTGAAGGATAAGAAAAATTTAATGTCATTAGATTTCAAACAAAAAGGAGATTTGATTTATCTCATTGGAGAATCGAAGGATGATATCAATTCTTCAGAGTATTTATATAACATTTTGAATGTAAAGTTATCTCCATCACCTTATTTTGATTTGGATAAGGAATATGCCATGCAGAATTGCATAAAAGAATTGAATTACGGTAAACATATTAATGCAGCACATGATTGCAGTGATGGTGGAGTTTGGGTTACGTTGGTAGAAATGGGAATGCCACGTGGTTTAGGATTTCATATCGAAACCGATTCAGATACTCGTCCAGATGCATTTTTATTCGGAGAAGCACAAAGTCGTGTAATTATCACCGTTTCTGAAGAGCAGGAAGAAGATTTTATTGAATATATGGCAACGCAAGAGGTCCCATTCACTTTATTAGGCCATGTAACCAAAGGAAAAATTGTGATTGATGAAGAACCATTCGGCTTTATCAATGAGATGAAAGAGATTTACGATAATGCTATTGGTAAAAAGATGGCGATGAATTAGGATTACTCGGATGAGAATATTTAAGAGCCATCGAAAACGATGGCTTTTTTGTGCCACAGATTTTCACAGATTTTCACTGATTTCACAGATAAGAATTTGGATGTTTTAATGAAATAATAAGAAATTTGTTTATTTATGGATTCACATTTATTTTAGAATTGTTTAATCGGATTAATTTACACTGATTTTTTTTGATAGTGGATTTTTTTGATCTGTGTTTTTCCTTTTTACGAAGTAAAAAAATCTGTGAAATCTGTGCAATCTGTGGCTAGTGTTCTTTCTTTTCAAAATAATCTAATGCATATTCATCCTCCAATTTCCCATCCTAAAAATTTCACCATTTTCAACCCAATTTCCAACACTCATCGAATGTTAATTGGTTGTTGAAAACTATCTCATTCCACCCCATAATAAATCCCTCATTTTCCCTCTGAAATATTATCTTTGTTAGCCTTTAAAAAAATAACTAAAAATTACACAAAAAATGAGTGATGCAAGCGAAAAAGCGATGAATTCATATTCAGCCGATAGTATTCAAGTTTTAGAAGGATTAGAAGCTGTAAGAAAAAGACCAGCCATGTATATTGGCGATATTGGAGTAAAAGGTTTTCATCATTTAGTTTATGAAGTGGTAGATAACTCTATTGATGAGGCATTAGCGGGTCATTGTGATAGAGTAGATGTGCTAATCAATGAAGATAATTCAATTACAGTTAAAGATAATGGTCGTGGAATTCCTGTTGATTTTCATGAAAAAGAACAACGTTCAGCTCTTGAAGTAGTAATGACGGTGCTTCACGCTGGTGGAAAGTTTGATAAGGATTCTTACAAGGTTTCTGGAGGTTTACATGGTGTAGGTGTTTCTTGTGTTAATGCCTTATCAACTCATTTAAAAGCTCAGGTTTATAGAAATGGGAAAGAATATGTTCAGGAATTTAGCATTGGTAAGCCATTATATCCAGTAAAAGAAGTTGGGCCAACTGAATTAAGAGGTACTACAGTTACCTTCATGCCTGATAATTCTATTTTTATTGTTTCTGAATATAACTATGATACTTTGGCAACTCGTTTACGTGAGTTATCTTATTTGAATAAAGGAATTACAATTACTTTAACAGATTTAAGAAATAAGGATGATAATGGTGAATATATTAAAGACACTTTTTATTCTGTAGGTGGATTAAAAGAATTCGTTCGTTTTTTAGATAGTAGTCGTGAAGCAATGATTGGTGATGTGATTTACATGGAAGGCGAAAAAGCTGGAATTCCTGTTGAAGTAGCGATGATTTACAATACATCATTTTCAGAAAATGTTCACTCGTATGTAAATAATATCAATACTCACGAAGGAGGAACTCACTTAGCGGGTTATAGAAGAGGTTTGACACGTACGTTGAAAAAATACGCTGAAGATTCTGGATTATTAAAAAATTTGAAATTCGAAATTGCAGGTGATGATTTTCGTGAAGGATTGACTTCAGTTATCTCTGTAAAAGTTCAAGAACCACAATTCGAAGGACAAACTAAAACTAAATTAGGAAATAATGAGGTAATGGGCGCAGTTGATCAAGCGGTGGGTGAAATGTTGAATAATTATTTAGAAGAAAATCCTAGAGATGCTCGTGCCATTGTAGGAAAAGTTATTTTAGCAGCAACTGCTCGTCACGCTGCAAGAAAAGCGAGAGAAATGGTTCAGCGTAAAACGGTGATGGGCGGAACAGGTTTGCCAGGTAAATTGGCCGACTGTTCAGAAAAAGATCCAGCACAATGTGAATTGTTTCTTGTCGAGGGAGATTCGGCAGGTGGAACAGCGAAACAAGGTCGTGATAGAAGATTTCAAGCAATTATGCCATTGAGAGGAAAAATCCTTAATGTGGAAAAAGCGATGTACCATAAAATTTTAGAAAACGAAGAGATAAAAAATATTTATACTGCACTTGGAGTTAGAGTAGGAACTACGGAAGACAGCAAGGCATTAGATATTACAGGAGTTCGTTATCATAAAATTGTAATCATGTGTGATGCCGATGTGGACGGAAGTCATATCGAAACATTAATTCTTACTTTCTTCTTTAGATATATGAAGGAAATGATTGAGCATGGTTATATTTATATTGCTACTCCTCCATTGTATTTAGTGAAAAAAGGAACTTCTGCAAAATATGCTTGGAATGAAGTTCAACGTGATCAGTTGATCAACGAAATGAAAGGTCAAGGAAAAGAAACTGGAGTAGGCGTGCAACGATACAAAGGTCTCGGTGAGATGAACGCAGAACAATTATGGGATACAACCATGAATCCTGAGTTTAGAACACTTCGCCAGGTAACCATTGATAACGCTGCAGAGTGTGACCGTATTTTCTCTATGTTGATGGGAGATGATGTTCCACCAAGAAGAGAATTCATTGAGAAGAATGCAAAATATGCAAAAATTGATGTTTAATTTTAATTAAATGCATTGATAAATAACAATTAATTATTTTTAAAAACCACCGAAAGGTGGTTTTTAATTTGAATAAAAAAGTTTAAAATGAAATATTCTATTTTCTATCTTTTATTTTTTAGCGGTGTAATATTATCATCCTGCAGTAAGCATTGTGACTCTTCTACTGCAGAAGGAGCTGCTAATTGTACCTGTAAATTAATGAAAGAATTTGATAATGCGAAAGGAGATAATGATAAAACAGAAGAGGTTTCGGCCAAATATGATGAGTTCATTCGTGAGTTTGAAAAAAATATATCCGAAGGGCTTTATACCGAAGAAGAAGTAAATGAAATTATTAATAAATCAGAAAATTGCAAATAATTTTTGATTTTATTTTTCAAAAAAATCCCTCGAATTTTAGAGGTGTTTTTTATGAATTAATATTTATTTTAAAGGATATTAAATACATCTAAAATATTCGGCAAAGCAAATCGTCCAGACCCAGAACTTGGCGAAGCTGTAAAAGTTATTTCTTTCTCTTCTGATTTCTTCTTAGCTGAAATTGATTTCTCTTCTAGTTTTTTGATTTCAACATCTCCAACTTTATACGCACCGTTATTTAATTTTTCAATCGCGATTACCATTTGCTGGTCATTTATTACATGGTTATCATACTTTATCATGGCATGATTTATATTATTTTGAGCATTGAAATTTAATTCTATTTCAGTCACTCCGACCATGGCCGAAAGTAATTTTTTGATTGAACTAACACATTTCACCTCATTAACAATTCCACTAATACTAATATAAGCTAAGCTATTTGCATTGATTTCAGAATTTGTCGATGATTTTTTTTGAGAAGTTTCCTCCTTTTTATCATCACCTTTTTTGTCTTCTACTTTTTTTTCTTCACCACAAGAATAAAGAAGTAACGTTGTAAGTAGAATCAAACTTAAATTTGGCTTGAACATAGTGATGAATTTTATGTAGCAAATTTAATTCTTGCAACTGGCTTTTCCTAAAAAGCAATTGTTTAACTTCGCCACTTTCTGTTAAAAAATGCAAAACCAAAAGGCAAGTCTTCAAGCTTATTTACTCCTTATTTTCCTTTCTGTTGTATGGGGAAGTTCCTTTTTGTTAATGAAAAAAGGAATGGTGGCCGAAGATGGATCTAACATTTTTAGTCCTTATCAAGTGGCTGCATTAAGAATGGGAATTGCGGGTTTAGCGCTTTTGCCTTTTATGTTAATTCACCGAAAAGAAATTAATAAAACGAATTTAATTCCAGCTGTTTTAGTGGGTTTATGCGGAAATGGAATTCCTGCTTTTTTATTTACCTATGCCGAAACTGGAATCAATACTTCATTGGCTGGAATGTTAAATGCAACTACGCCTGTTTTTACAGTCTTAATTGCCGTGGTTATTTTTAAAAATAAGTTTTTAGCATTAAATTATCTAGGTGTTTTTTTAGGATTTATTGGAGCATTAATGCTGGTTTATTTTGGTGGAGGATCTGCAGGAATGGGGCAAAGTCAAATATTTTCGGCATCTTTAGTTTTGATTGCATGCTTCTTATATGGTACGAGTGTAAATATTATGCGTAACTATCTCTTTTCAGTAAAACCAATTGCTGTAACGGCATTCTCGCTGTTATCCGTTGGAATTCCCTGTTTGATTTTTCTTTTGACCACAGATTATTTTACGGTTCTTGCTCAACATCCCGGAGCCTGGAAAGCGATGGGTTTTATTACCATTCTTTCACTCATCGGAACAGCCTTGTCGGTAGTCATTTTTTATTACCTAATTCGGATGACTTCGGCAGTATTTGCATCCTCGGTAACTTACTTGATTCCGGTCACTGCCATGTTTTTAGGGGTAATCGAATACGGTGAAGTTATTAATATTGAACAGTTTGCAGCTATTGGAGTGATATTTTGTGGGGTTTGGCTAATTAATAAAAAGGGTTAAAATTTTACTTGTATTTTACCCAAAAAGCCTTACATTTGCAACCCCCAAAAGGGATAATTAACTAAAAACACAGCAAAATGTACGCAATTGTGGACATAGCAGGGCAGCAGTTTAAAGTGCAAAAAGACCAGCGAGTTTACGTTCATCGTTTAGAAGGCGAAGAAGGCTCTTCAGTAGAGTTCGGACAAGTTCTTTTAATAGACAACGAAGGTAAAATCAATGTTGGCGCCCCAGCTATTAGTGGTGCATCAGTTAAGGCTACGATCCTTAAGCACCTTAAAGGCGATAAAGTTATCGTCTTTAAAAAGAAAAGAAGAAAAGGTTATAAGGTGAAGCGCGGACACCGACAGTTCTTGACGCAGGTTCAGATCGATTCGATCAAAGGCTAATCCCCGAACCAATTAAAAACTAATTATCATGGCACATAAAAAAGGTGTAGGTAGTTCCAAAAACGGTCGTGAGTCACACTCAAAAAGACTAGGTGTTAAAATCTTCGGTGGCCAAGCAGCTATCGCTGGAAATATTATTGTTCGTCAGCGTGGTACTTTACATAATCCAGGTAAAAATGTAGGTCTTGGAAGAGATCATACCTTGTTTGCTTTGGTTGATGGTACTGTGAAATTCGAAAAGAAAATGAATCATAAATCGTTCGTTTCTATCGTTCCTACTGAAGCATAACAAAAATTCAATCTATAAATAAACCCTGCTTCGAAAGAGGTGGGGTTTGTTGTTTTATATCATTCCATAAATAATATTCTCAAATGAATAATTTGGGTTAATTTTATCCCAGTAAAAATACAACATGCTCGAATTACAAAACATCCGCGAAAAAAAGGAAGAAGTATTAAAACGTCTTCAAAAACGCAACCAAGATTTTGCTCCCACCATTGAAAAAATTCTGGAATTAGATGCTCAACGCAGAAAAACACAGAATGAAATGGATGCACAGCTGGCAGAGATGAATAAAATCTCGAAAGAAGTGGGTGCTTTAATGCAACAAAAGAAAATGGAAGAAGCAAATGCTGCCAAAGAAAAAACAGGCGCATTAAAATTATCTGCTCAAGAATTAAAAGAGAAATTAGCTGAATTAGAAAAAGAGCAAAATCAGTTGTTATACACTATTCCTAATACACCAAATGAAATTGTTCCTAACGGAAAAACACCAGAAGAAAATTTAGAAGTATTTAAACAAGGAGAGATTCCTGCATTAAGTGAAAATGCAAAACCTCATTGGGAATTAACTACTCAATATGATTTAATAGATTTTGAATTAGGAGTGAAAATTACAGGTGCTGGATTCCCTGTTTATAAAGGAAAAGGAGCTAAATTACAAAGAGCATTGATTAATTTTTTCTTAGATGAAGCAGATAAAGCAGGTTATAAAGAAATAATGCCACCATTGATGGTAAATGCTGATTCAGGTTTTGGAACGGGACAATTACCGGATAAAGAAGGTCAGATGTATCATTCCACCATCGATGATTTATATTTGATTCCAACAGCAGAAGTTCCGTTGACGAATATTTATCGTGATGTGATTGTTTCAGAAAAAGAATTTCCAATTAAAATTACCGGTTATACTCCTTGTTTTAGACGAGAAGCGGGAAGTTATGGAAAAGATGTGCGAGGATTGAATCGTTTGCACCAATTTGATAAGGTAGAAATAGTTCAAATCGAACATCCCGACCGATCTTATCAAACATTAGATACCATGGTGGAACATGTAAAAAATCTATTGATAAAATTAGAATTGCCTTTCCGAATTTTGCGTTTATGTGGTGGCGACATGGGATTCACTTCTGCATTGACTTATGATTTTGAAGTTTATTCGGCGGCACAAAAACGATGGTTAGAGGTTAGTTCAACTTCTAATTTCGAAACATTTCAAGCCAACCGATTAAAACTGCGCTTTAAGGATGAAACCGGAAAAACAAGATTTGCTCATACACTAAATGGCAGTGCTTTGGCGTTACCTAGAATAGTAGCTTCTTTATTAGAAAATAACCAAACCAATGAAGGAATTAGAATTCCTAAAGCATTGGTTCCTTATACTGGATTCGAATGGATAAAATAGTATACCTACTAATTTTTAGTTTTTTGGTGATTACGTCATGTAATACAAAACCAGATTTCAGTGCTGAAATTAAAACGATTGATAGTTTAGAAACAGCGGTGAATCAAAGTTTATCAGAATATAAAACGTTCGATACTTCATGGATAAATCCGGTGACTCAGAAGTCAAATTATAATGTGAAGTTGATTAAGCAATTTTATAATCCAGATTCAATCATTGCTGAAGATGTTAAATTAATTTCCTATTATAAAGGATTTAGAAAAGTAGGACCTAATTTAAATAAACAACGTAAGAAGCTTTTGGATGGTTTTCAAAAGTCACTTACGCAATTGAAAGATTTGAAAACTGACGCAGAAAATGGAGCGTTGAAAAAAGAAGACCTTGATAAATACATACTTGAGGAAAAGGCTGTAACCACAGAGCTCATTTATAAGTTTAACGATTTAAAATATACTGTTCAAGAAGTTTTGAAGAATTACGATTCTTTGAACCCAATGATCGAAAAGATAATTGAAGTGTATAAACTAAAGAATGACGAATCAGAAAAAAAGAAATAAGCCAAAATTGTTCATACGTTTAATAAATATATTAATTTTTCTATTCTTAACTTTTCCTGTTTTCTCACAGGCTTCGAGTGACCAACAATTAGCTGCACAATATTTTCAATCGGGTGAGTTTGATAAGGCAGTATTGTATTACGAAAAACTATACAGTAAAAAACCAACTACTTTTTATTATAATTATTTATTAAAGTGTCAGATTGAATTGAAAGATTACAAATCTGCCAATAAGCTCATCAAGAAACACATGAAAAATGAGCCAGGAAATCCAATATTTTATATTGATTTAGGTTCCTTGAATAAATTAGAAAGCGATGTAGATGAGTCTTTAAAAAATTATGATAAAGTTTTAAAAGAAATGTCGGGAAATGTAAATCAAGCGCAAGCACTCGGTGCCGCTTTTAAGGCTAAAGAAGAGTTTGGTTACGCATTGAAAGTATATGAAAAGGCAGATAAACTTTTAAATGGAACTACACCTTTCAATATTTTTATTGCTGATATTTATTTAATACAAGGTGAATTTAATAAAGCAATTGATCAATATATTTTATTGGCGGAAAAAGGAGAGACTTATGTTAGTCAGGCGCAAAATGTCCTAGCTATTAACGTGAATTTTGAACATGATAATAATTCAAAAGTAGATTATCTTAAATCTGAATTATTAAAGAAAGTTCAGAAAGATCCAGGAAATGATATTTACAATGAAATGCTTATTTGGTTTTACAAACAAAAAAATGATTATGCCACCGCTTTTATTCAAGTAAAAGCATTAGATAAAAGAAAAAATCAAATAGATCGCGTTTTTCAATTTGCACAAGAATGTAAGAATAATGACAAATTAGATATTGCTCAAAATGCATTTACCTACATCATTGATAAAGGAAATAATGGAAATAGTTATTATGTGGAAAGCAGAATGGAATTAGTAGATGTGCTTTTCAAAAAGGTGGTGTCGAGAGGAATTTATGAAGAAACAGATTTATTAGCATTAGAACAGAATTATGTTGATGTTTTAAACGAATTAGGTCGAAATGCTCAAACAGTTAATTTGGTAAAAGGGTTAGCAAAAATTGAAGCATTTTATGTGCAGCGTCCCGATTCAGCAATTGTTTTATTGGAAGAAGCATTAGCTTTTCCTGGTTTATTATTAAAAACTCAAGCCGAGATTAAATTAGATTTAGCCGATGTGTTATTGTTGAATGGAGATGTTTGGGAATCTTCATTGTATTATTCTCAGGTTGAAAAATCATTTAAGAATGATGTTATTGGTCATGAAGCGAAATTTAGAAATGCAAAAATTTCTTATTTCACTGGAGATTTTAATTGGGCGCGAGCGCAATTGGATGTTCTGAAAAAGTCTACCTCTAAATTAATTGCCAATGATGCCATGCAATTAAGTCTTTTGATTTCGGATAATTTAACGGTAGATTCTTTATTCGAACCTTTACAAATGTATTCTCGTGCAGATTTAAAATTATTTAGAAACGATACCAAAGGAGCCGAAAAAACATTAGATACACTTTCAATGCTCTACTCATGGCATTCATTGGCTGATGAAATACATTATATGAGATTTCGTATAGCTAAACAGGAAAAGAATTTTGATAAAGCGGTGAAGGAATTAACAGTTGTTTCGGATCAGTTTTCATTTGATATTTTAGCTGATGATGCCTTATTTAACTTGGCGGAAATTTTTCATTACTATTATAAAGACGAGGAAAAAGCGGCTGAATATTACAAACGAATATTATTTGATCATCCCGGGAGTTTATATGTGATTGAAGCTAGAAAACGATTTAGAACCATTCGTGGTGAAGGTTCGGAAGAAAATTCAGGTGAATGAAAAAATCAATTTCTATACTAATATTCTGTATTTTATTTTCAATTTCATATTCCCAAAATATTTCGATAGATTGAGTTAAACGAGAAATTATTTATGAAGGAATCAGAAGTGATGTATGACTAGCTAGGAGGGAAAAATAGAATGAAGTAGTTGGCAGTTTACAGATGGCAAAGGTAGAAAATTTTGAACTATTTCTCGTTCGAATGAAGTGATTTTAAATTTTGAATATTAAATTTTGAATAAAGAATGATAATCTATAACGTAACAATAAGCATTGATGTGGACGTTCACGAAGAATGGGTGCAATGGATGAAAGACAAGCATATTCCAGATGTATTGGAAACAGGAATGTTCATTGAAAGTCGTTTTACAAGAGTGATGGGTGAAGAAGAAAATGGAAAAACATATTCTATTCAATATTTATGTTCGAGCATGGAGATTTATGAAAAATATCAATCCGAACATGCTCCACGTTTACAAAAAGAAGTGGCAGCAAAATATCCGGGTAAATTTTCTGCTTTTAGAACGATATTGAATGTGGTGGATATTAAGGAAGCCAATAAGTGAATGAGCCAATTAGCAAATAAGCCGATAATTAACTCACCAAATCACCAAATCAACAAATCAACAAATGAATTACGTTAAGCCCAAAAAACATCTCGGTCAGCATTTTTTGCACGATAAAGATATTTGTCAGCAAATAGCAAATTCATTAACGTTTCATGGCGATTATAAAGATTTAATTGAGATTGGTCCTGGCACGGGTGCATTGACAGAATTCTTGGTTCATCATAAAAATATTCATCTTCATTTGATGGATATCGATCCTGAATCGATTACTTATTTGAATGAAAATTTTAAAGACAAGGTAAAAACGATCGTTCATGATGATTTTTTGCATTATCAATTAGAAAGATTGATTCCTGAAGGAAAAATCGGAATCGTTGGTAATTTTCCCTATCATATTTCTACCCAAATTTTATTTCGAGTGCTTGAATACAAAGATAGAATTCCAGAAGTGGTAGGAATGTTTCAAAAGGAAGTTGCCGTTAGAATTGCAGAGGGCCCAGGAAGCAAAGATTATGGAATCATTTCTGTTTTATTGCAAGCGTATTACGATATCGAATATTTATTTACGGTGGATGAACATGTTTTTACGCCTCCTCCCAAAGTAAAATCAGGAGTGATTCGATTAACGAGAAATAAAGTTCAGAAATTAGATTGTGATGAGGTTCTTTTCAAACAAGTGGTAAAAACATGTTTCAATCAACGAAGAAAAATGATTCGTAATTCTATTCGAACATTAAATCCAAATGCGGCAGATCATAAATATTTCACTAGACGCCCAGAACAATTAAGTGTTGCAGAATTTGTGGAGTTGACCAATTGGGTGAAGGAGAATTCTTAGCAGTTGGCTTCAGCCAACTGATTAAAAAATTTTACAAATTTTTAGGCTTTAGCCGAACAAAAACATTTGCATTTATTTTGGCTTAAGCCTGATTGGATTCATTGGTAGATAAATTTACTATTAAAATCATTTTAGAAAGGCTTATTTGGCCTAAGAAATCCTATTGCAGCAACTAATTTCCCCAAACCTTTTCCTACCTTTGTTACATGCAATTTGAACTCACGCAAGAATACATCGATAATCTCAAAGAAGCCGTTGAAAAAGGCAACGATGGTTTCATTGTATCTTGTTTAAATGATTTGCATCCTGCCGATATTGCCGAAATTCTGAATTTACTCAATGAAGATGATGCTCAATATATTTTCAAACTTGTTGATGCAGATAAGGCCGGTGATACCCTTCTTGAATTGGATGATGATGCGCGTGAGCATTTATTAGAATCTTTAACTACAAAAGAAATTGCCGCCCACCTTGAAGAAATGGATTCGGATGATGCGGCCGATGTAGTGGGTGAATTATCTGAAGATAAACAGCGGGAAGTAATTTCTCAGATTGAAGATAAGGGGCAGGTTAGTGATATCGAACATCTCCTCGAGTATGACGAAGAATCTGCCGGGGCTTTAATGGCGCGTGAGTTGATTCGTGCCAATATGAATTGGACAGCCGATCAATGCATTGTAGAAATGAGAAAGCAAGCAGAAGAAGTGGAAACCATTTACACCGTTTATGTAGTAGATAATGACGATAAATTGGTTGGATTACTTTCATTGAAATCATTATTATTTGCTGGACCAAAAACAGAAATTAGTAGTTTATACAATAGGGATATAAAATTTGTTGAGGCTCATACTCCAAAAGAAGACGTTGCGAATATGATGGAGAAATACGACTTAGTAGTGATGCCTGTTGTAGATGAAAATAATCGTTTGTTGGGTAGAATTACCATTGATGATGTGGTGGATGTGATCAAGGAAGAAGCTGAAGAAGATTATTTAATGATGTCAGGTATTTCTCAAGATATTGAATCTACCGATAGATGGCTGGTGATTTCACGTGCACGTTTGCCTTGGTTAATTGTGGGAATGTTTGGAGGAATTTTTGCTTCGCTTTTAATTGGTGTGTATGAGCCAGATTTAATGTTGCATCCCGAAATGGCGTTTTTCATTCCGTTAATTGCAGCCATGGGTGGAAATGTGGGTGTACAATCTTCTGCCTTGGTGGTTCAGGGTTTGGCGAATAATTCATTGAGTAAGGATGGTATTTTTCCAAAGTTGATGAAAGAATTGGGAATAGGATTTTTAAATGGAATAATCTGTTCGATATTAATTTTTGGATATAATTTTTTTGTGAGTGATTCTTATGGATTAAGTTTTACTGTTAGTATTGCTTTGTTTTCAGTTATTTGTTTTGCTGCTGTTTTTGGCACTTTCGTTCCGTTGATATTGAATAAGTATAAAATAGATCCTGCATTAGCAACGGGTCCATTTATCACCACTATGAATGATATTGTTGGATTAGTAATTTATTTTCTCATAGGTAAAATGCTATATATTTATTTCTGATGGAAAAACCTTCAAAAGCAACTCAAGATGGCATTCGTATTCTAGTAGTTTCGATTGCTTGTTTAGGCGGATATTTTTTTTCGCAAGTGGTGATTTTCGGTCGCCCGTTCAATTCCCAAACATTAATAGTGGGAGTGATTTGTTCTTTCTCTGTGTCATTAGGCCTGCATTTTTTTCAACGAAAAAAAGAGAAAAAGAAACAAGAAGAAATTTCAAGAGAAAAAGAAAAGAAATTCGAAGAAGAAGCTGAAAAATCTAATAACGATAATATCATTGATTGATAAAAATATTTTAATTATTTATTCGCTAAGCTCATGATAAAGTTATTGATGTAAGATTTATGAAGTAAAGAAAAAGGTAATAAATTAATCACCATCCTTCGATGTGAAGCTTTAAGAATCGCTTCTACTCAGGATGACAAAAACTAAAATAAGTAAGTGGTCACCCTGAGTAGTTTTGTTTCTTAACAAAACGTATCGAAGGGCTCCAAATCATCAAATCAATAAATCACCAAATGAAAGTCGCATTCATCGATAGCGTTCACCCGGCATTAGAATCCGAATTAAAAAATAACGGTTATCAATGTGCAGATTTTTTTCATTCGTCAAAAGAAGAAATGAAAACGATCATTAGTGGCTATGATGGAATCGTGATTCGTTCACGTTTTCGAATGGACGAAGATTTTTTAAAACATGCTGTCAATTTAAAATTCATTGCACGCTCGGGTGCTGGCATGGAAAACATAGATCTAGAATATTGTAAGAAAAGAAATATCACTTGTTTTAATTCTCCCGAAGGAAATGCCGATGCGGTGGGAGAGCATGCAGTAGCCATGTTGTTATCTCTGTTTAATAATATTATTCGTGCCGATGCCGAAGTAAGAAAAGGTATTTGGGAGCGCGAAGGAAATAGAGGATATGAATTAGAAGGAAAAACAGTTGGGATTATCGGATTTGGAAATATGGGTGGCTCGTTTGCAAAAAAACTACGTGGATTTGATTGTAAAATTTTAGCTTACGATAAATACAAAGAAAATTTTGCTCCTGATTATGTAAAAGAAGTTTCATTAGAAGAACTACAGAATGAATCGGATATTGTAAGTTTACATTTGCCTATTAATTCCGAAACAAATCATTTTTTCAATGCAGATTTTATTTCTAAAATGAACAAACCATTTTTTTTAATCAATACGGCTCGAGGAAAAAACGTAAATACAAATGATTTGATAGATGGAATGAAAACTGAGAAAATAAAAGGAGCTTGTCTAGATGTTTTAGAATACGAATTGGCTTCATTTGAAAAACTTGATATTAAACAATTACCCGAGCCTTTTCAATATTTAGTAAAATCAGATAGAGTAGTATTATCTCCGCATATCGCTGGTTGGACATTTGAATCGTATAGAAAATTATCTTCTTATTTGGCCGAAAAGATAATTGCAAAATTTGGAAAGTTTTGACACCAATTTCAATAGAATTGCAGCAGTTTGTTTCTTTAAATGTTTTGCAATGGAGTGATGGAAAACAAAAACCAACTAGTAGAATAGAGAATCTAAGTATGGATTTTTAGGTTGGGTGAAATGAATTATTTCATCTTATCCTTAAAAATTTTCTCAAACTTTTCCAATTTAGGAGCAATCACCATTCTACAATAACCTTGAGATTTATTATTGTTATAATAATTTTGATGTTCAGCTTTTGCACCATAGAAAATATCGAATGCAGCAATTTCCGTCACGACTTTATTTTCAAAAGCACCTTCGTCATTTAATTTTTTCTTGTATTCTTCGGCTAATTTTTTTTGTTCATCGGAATGATAAAAAATAGCAGAACGATATTGTGTTCCCACATCGTATCCTTGACGATTTAAGGTGGTTGGATCATGTGATGACCAAAATACTTCTAATAGTTCTTTGAACGTGATGATTTGTGGGTCATAAGTAATTTGAATTACTTCTGCATGTCCAGTTGTGCCATTACAAACGGCTTCATAGGATGGATTTTTAACGCTTCCTCCAGTGAAACCTGAAACAACTGTGTCAACTCCTTTCAATTGTTGGAAAATAGCTTCTACACACCAATAACATCCAGCGCCAAAAGTGGCGGTATCTAAATCATTTTTATTACTCATAGTGGGAATATTTTTTTGACTTACTTTAATCGTATCGTTAGATTCAACTTTGTTATCTGTTTGTCCGCATGCCGAAAACATCATCCAACTTCCTAGAAATAATGTGAGGGATAATTTCATTTTAATTTTTTTATTTCAAATGTTTTGAATTCTTCAAAAGTACAAATCTCCTCAAAATCTATTTTTTTTACTAACGCTGTTTCTGGACCTTTATTGCACCATCGTAACATCGCTTCAATTTTTGATTCATCGCCTTGTAAAATCATTTCTACTTCTCCAGTGGGTAAATTCATTACCCAACCCATTAAATGATATTCTTTAGCTCTCTTTAGTGCCAGTGATCTATATCCTACCTTCTGAACTTTACCTGAAATAATTACTTTATATGTTTTCATTAATACGGATATTTATTTTTCCATCTAATTTTCAAAAATTCCCTCAACTCTTCTTCTCTTTTATTTTTTCCTGGATCATAAAATATTTCACCACTAATTTCATCTGGTAAATATTCTTGCAGGGCAAAATTTCCAGGGTTGTCATGGGCATAATTGTATTTTTCACCGTAACCCAATTGTTCCATTAATTTAGTTGGTGCATTTCTTAAATGAATGGGCACTGGTAGATTTGGTTTTTTTGAAACCATTTCTTGTGCTTTTCCTATGGCTAAGTAGGAAGCATTGCTTTTTGTTGATGTAGCTAAATAAATGGCACATTGTGAAAGAATAATTCTTGATTCAGGCCAGCCAATTACATTCACTGCTTGAAAAGTATTATTGGCAATTACTAATGCGGTTGGGTTAGCATTTCCAATATCTTCAGAGGCTAAAATCAACATTCTTCTCGCAATAAAAGAAGGGTCTTCTCCTCCTTCAACCATTCTTGCCAACCAATAAACGGCTGCATTTGGATCACTACCTCGGATGGATTTAATAAAAGCAGAAATAATATCGTAATGTTGTTCTCCTCCTTTATCATACATCGATAAATTTTGTTGAACCGAAGAAGTAACTAATTCATTCGTAATTTCAATTTTACTTCCGCTGGTCATATTCACTACCAACTCCAAAGTATTCAATAATTTTCTTGCATCTCCACCTGATAATGCCAATAGAGCGTCTGTTTCTTGTAATGTAATTTTTTTTTGTTTTAAATATTCATCAGTAGAAATTGCCTTATGTAATAATAGCAACAACTCTTCTTTCTCCAATGGTTTTAAAACATATACTTGACATCTGGAAAGTAAAGCAGAAATCACTTCGAAAGAAGGATTTTCAGTCGTTGCTCCAATGATGGTGATAATTCCTTTTTCAACTGCTCCTAATAAAGAATCTTGTTGTGATTTGGAGAAACGATGAATTTCATCAATGAATAATACTGCATTTTTCCCAAACATTCCTTGCGATTTTGCCGAGTCAATTACCTCACGTAATTCTTTTACACCCGAATTAATAGCACTTAAATTAAAAAATGGGCGATCTAATAAAGATGTAATGAGGGTTGCTAGAGTAGTTTTTCCAACTCCAGGCGGTCCCCACAAAATCATCGAAGGTAAATTTCCTGATTCAATTACTTTTCTCAAAACTGCACCTTCACCCACTAAATGAGATTGCCCCGCATAATCATTAAGATTTCGAGGACGCATTCTTTCTGCCAAAGGTGAAAATTGACTCATCAGTTCAAAGATACGTAATGAATTTGTAAGAAAATCCGTTAAATTTTGAGATTAATATTTGCAGAACAGAAATTAACTTAGAAATTTGACATCAAATTACTTACATGCGCATATTAATTACAGGAGGAGCAGGATATATCGGAACAGAATTGACTTACGAATTATCTAAAAGAAATGAAGTTTCTGAAATTATCATTTATGATAATCTTAGTCGCGGGAATTACAATTTATTTATTGGTCAAACTAAACTGAATAAAGTAAAATTTGTTCAAGGTGATTTATTAGACACTAGAAAATTAAAAAAGAATTTAAAAGATGTTGATGTTGTCATTCATCTTGCCGCAATAGTAACAACTCCTTTTTCCGATCAAAATCCTCATCTTTTCGAACAAGTGAATCATTGGGGTACAGCAGAATTGGTTTATGCGATTGAAGAAAGTAATGTGAAGAAATTTATATACACGAGTAGCGTTTCTGTTTATGGCGCTTCTAAAGAAGAAGTGGATATTGATACACCCATAAATCCCCAAACATTTTATGGAATTTCAAAAATGAGAGGCGAGGAGCATGTGCATCGAATAATTAATAAAGTTCCAAGCTATATTTTACGATTAGGAAATGTTTATGGTTATAGTAAAAGTATGCGTTTTGATGCAGTAATCAATAGATTTATGTTTGATGCGCATTTTAAAAATCGAATAACTATAAATGGTAGTGGCGAACAATTTCGATCATTTATTCATGTAGATAAAACGGCAAATTTATTAGCGAATATTTCAGTTTCGGATAAATTGAAAGCAGGTAGATATGATTTAGTAGAAGATAATTTGTCAGTGAATTATATTGCTGATCGGTTAAAAGATTTATACCCTGAATTAGAAATGATTTTTGTAAATCAACACATGAACTTGCGTGATTTGAGAGTAAAACCTAATCATTCGGTTAATGAATTATTTGATATAAAAGTTAGATCTTTATTGGAAGTTCTAGCTGAATTTAAGAAAAATTTTACTTTCAATTCTTAGAATAATAATTTCTCTAACTAATAGTCTTAAAACAAAAAAACCTGACTTTTAAATCAGGTTTTTTAATAAAGAAAAAATTTATTACTTAATTTTCTCAGCAAGTTCAGCACCCGCTTTGAATTTTACAACTCTCTTAGCATCTATTTTAATTTCTTTTCCAGTTTGTGGGTTACGTCCTTTACGAGCAGCGCGATCAGCAGCAATGAAAGTTCCAAATCCAACTAATGCAACTCTTTCACCTTTTTTAAGTGCGTTTGTTGTAGTTCCGATAAATCCTTCAACAGCTCTTTTTGCATCTGCTTTAGAAAGACCCGATTCAATGGCGATAGCATCAATTAATTCCGCTTTGTTCATGTTTTAAAATTTAATGATTAATGAATATTTTATTGTCGCAAATATAGACTAGGGTTTTTTGCATCCAACTATTTTGGTAAGAAAAATTTTTTTCTTGTTGAAAAATCATATAAAACTGTTGATAACCCTTCGGTAAACCCTTGTCAATTGCGGGTTTTAGAGGTTTTTACTAGTTTTTTAAATAAGGTACTCGATCGGTTCCATCAAATTCTGGAGCTTGTATCGAAATTACTTTCAAAGGTTTTTCACTCGTTACTTTTACTTCATGAAATGTATTGGCTGGAATAAAAATTAAATCACCCGCTTTTATTTCTTTGGTAATTGCACCTAATGTCATTATTCCTTCTCCCTCTAGAATTAGCACATTTTCTGAATGATATTGATGTTTATGAAGAGGAACATTTTCCTTTATGAAAATAACGAATGTACTTACCAATGAATCACCTGCGATTTTTTGAACATATATATTCGTAAAATCACTTGGTGGAGTTAAACTATCTTTTGAAATTATAATTTGTGAATAAACCGACATCGGTAGAAGAAAAATCAACAATAAAATACATTTCATAGGACTTAATTTGTTACTAAAATACAATACTTCGTTTCAATCAGCTAATATTTATATCAGTTTAGAGTATATATTTGTGAACTAAAAATAAAAACAAATATGAATAAGACATTAAATGAATTCAAAGCTTTCGCCATGCGCGGAAATGTAATCGATTTAGCAGTGGGTATTGTAATTGGAACAGCTTTCCATACCATTATCTCGGCATTGGTGGTAAATATTCTTATGCCATTATTAGGCATTATTACTGGAGGTAATAATCTTTCTTCTTTATCTTTTTCAGTGAATAGTGCCACCGTACAATATGGTGTTTTTCTTCAAGCTATTCTTGATTTTGTTTTAGTGGCGTTCGCTTTATTTATGGCAATTAAAGCCATTAATAAATTTAAAAAGGAAGAAGAAGCAGCTGCTCCAGCGGCTCCAACTAAGCAAGAAGTTTTATTAGGTGAGATTCGTGACCTTTTGAAAAAATAATTTCTTGAAAGAACAACATACTTTTACATTATCAAATGGACTGCGGGTGGTTTATACAGCCGTAGCACATTCTGCTATCGGACATTGTGCACTTTTAATTGCAAGTGGAACTCGTGACGAAGAAAAAGGCAAAGAAGGAATGGCTCATTTTATTGAGCATTGCCTTTTTAAAGGAACAAAAAAACGTTCTGCTCTTCAAGTTATTTCTTCCATTGATTCTGTAGGTGGTGAATTAAATGCGTATACTTCAAAAGAAGAAACTTGTATATATGCCAGCTTCCATAAAGATTTTACCGATCGTGCTTATGATTTGGTAAGTGATATTGTTTTTCATTCTGTTTTCCCTGCCAATGAAGTGAAAAAGGAAAAAGGTGTGGTTATTGACGAAATTCATTCTTATGAAGATTCTCCAGCCGAAATGGTTTATGATTTATTCGAAGAAAAATTATTTGCAGGAAATCCACTCGGACATAACGTATTGGGTACAGTAAAAAGTGTTACGGATTTTACGATTAAAGATTTAAAAGAATACATCGAAAAAAAATATACAATAGAAAGAATGGTGCTAAGTCTTTCAGCTGATTTACCCTTGGAAAAAATTATTATTAAAGCAGAGAAATATTTTGGGAAATATAAAAATCATCACAAAAATCCCAATAGAAAGTCTCCTGCAAAGAATAAAATATTTACGACCACTCTAGAAAAAGATACTCATCAAAATCATACAGTCATTGGTGGGCATGCTCCATCTTATCATGATAATTTAAGGTTACCTTTTGTTTTATTGAATAATATTTTAGGCGGCCATGCCATGAATTCTCGTTTAAATTTGGCTTTAAGGGAAAAGTATGGTTATGCCTATACAGTTGAATCTGCTTATTCTCCTTTTTCTGATTGTGGAAACTTTGCAATTTACTTTGGTACCGATAAAAAGAACAATGATAAATGTATTTCTTTAGTTCAAAAAGAATTGAAGAAATTGAAGGAAGTGAAACTTTCCAAGCGTCAATTAGATTTAGCGAAAATTCAAATCAAAGGTCATTTAGCTCTATCCGATGAGAATCGTGCCAATAAAGTGATTGGTTTGGCAAAAACTTTTTCCGTATTCAATAAAGTTTATACTTATCAAGATGCTTGCAATCGTATTGATAAAATTACTGCCGATGAAATGATGGATGCTGCCAATAAATATTATGACGATAAGAATATTTCTACTTTGATTTTTAATAGCAAGTAATTATGGAATTTTTACCTAAGGAAATTGATAATTACGTGACGGCACATACTTCACCTGAGTCAGAATTATTGAATCAACTCAATCGCGAAACACATTTGAAAGTGTTGATGCCAAGAATGCTTTCCGGTCATATTCAAGGTAAAATCATTTCTACTTTTTCACATATGATAAAGCCAAAGCGAGTATTAGAAATCGGAACATACACCGGTTATTCTGCTTTATGCTGGGCAGAAGGATTAACAGAAGATGGTAAAATTATTACCATTGATAATAATGTTGAATTAGAAAAAATGTGTCGAGATTATTTTTCAAAATCGCCTCATTATTCTAAAATCGATTTTCGAATTGCCAATGCAATGGAATTAATCCCAACGCTAGATGAAAAATGGGATATCGTTTTCATTGATGCTGATAAACACAATTACCTAAATTATTTTGATATGGTGATTGGAAACATGAATAAAGGCGGATTTATCATTGCTGATAATGTTCTCTGGAGTGGCAAAATTTTAGTTGAATTGGATAAAATGGATAAAGACACTCGAGCGCTTTACGATTACAATAACAAAGTGATGAACGACCCAAGAGTAGAACCTGTTTTGTTTCCTGTGAGAGATGGAATGATGGTTTGTAGGATGAAAAATTAAATGTTTAAAGTTTAAGGTTTAAGGTTGCTTTCAGTGAAGTACATTTACGTTATGGTCTTCTAAAACTTTAAACCTTGAACTTTGAACAAATAAGCTACTTCTCCTTATATTTGTAATATGACACTTAAGTTCACCGACCTCTCCAAATTCCGTAACGACTGGTACAATCCGGGTAATCGTTTCAAAAGATCATTTTGGTTTTTGGTGAAT
>CAMBFX010000011.1 GCA_945865695.1 Chryseobacterium gleum
ATTTACTTCAAAAAAGATTTGAACATATTAACAGATATGAACAAAGAAAAAGAAGCAAAAAGAAATCTTACATTAATAATAAATGAATAATATATTTAACTTTGATAAATGCAGTCTAAGAAATGGGGTACACTACAGAATCTCATTTAGGAAACATATTTATAGCTGGAAGTAGTGGTGGTGGCCCTCCGCCATTTTCTTGTATATATAAGACAAGCAATAATGGTTTAACATGGACTGCTTTACCAATAGGAATTGAAGATTGTGATTCTTTTAAATCATTATTATCACATAATGGAAACTTATTTGCGGGTAGAGGTTCTTGTAATCATCAACCAAATGGGGTATTTCGGTATACGGGTTTAGTATCCGTTGAAGAAATCCCTGAATCCAATCTCAATTTATATCCAAATCCTGCCAATGATAATTTAAATATTATTGGTATTACTGATAGAATAAACTCGATAGAAATTTATGATATCTCCGGTAAATTAGTTTCGTCGGTTGCTAATCCAAATAATACCATTTCTATTTCTGATCTTTCCAATGGAACATATCTAATCAAGATTAAAACGGATGAGAATGAATTTTGGAAAAAGTTTGAGGTGGTGCGTTGATGATGTGTTTCTTCTTTGTTAGCAACAAAGCAAGAATAACAAAACAAAGAAAATCGGCTGTAAAAAATCAGGTTTTATTTTTAGGTAAAGGATTGCCCTGAATTAAAAACCAATCTACCCAAGCATCCATTTGTTTTACAGAATTAGGGCGCAATAAAATTTTTCTTTCATTGGAAAGTAAAAAGAGCGTTGGTGTGCCAAAAACATAATAAGCCTGCACAATGGGGCTTTCCCATTTTTTAAAGTCGCAGGAGCAGAATTTCAATGGCATCTCTAAGCAAGCCGCGGTATAATCGGTTTTTCTGAATGCTGAAATGAAAAACTTTAGCCTTTTTATTTACTTCAAGTTTTTAAAATCGAACATTTCTATAATTTAAGAGCGAGAAACAGCATGAGAATGAAGAAATATCAGATGGAGGAATTTCGCTCTCGCTTTTTTAATAACTTAATGTGTGAATCAGAGCGAGTGTGAGTGAACAGAGCGAAGAAAAAAGCAGAACTCCAAACTTCGCTCTCGCTCTGTTTCTCGCTCTGCTTTTTGTACCCGGGAAGAGACTCGAACTCTCATACCTTACGGAATACGCCCCTCAAACGTACGTGTCTACCAATTTCACCACCCGGGTTTTTAAAATCAATTCATTTTTAGAATAGGAAGGGATGCAAAAATAATGATTTTTTATTTAGTGTAAATTACTGACCTTCAGAAATTTTAACTAGGTGTTGTTTCGTGTCCATGCTCTATAATCTATTTTCTTTTGTCTTGTTTAAAATTACCCTTAATAAAATCGTTCAATCTTGCTTCTCATTTTATTCAACAATTTCTCGTCACGATTCCATTCTTTGTAAACATAAATATGACAATCACATTGAAATTTCATCAACGCTTTTTTATTACCGTTATCCCAAAACTCTTCTTGTTTAAAAAATAATTCAGCACATTCTTTTTCATCTGGACCTATTCTAGTTTCATACGTTAAACGATACTGGATTTTTCCATTGGGGTAATAGCGAGTCACCACTTTTTTAGTGCTTTTTAAATAAGTATGTAGTTTAAATTCCTTCGATTCTTTGATTTTGATATCCATCAATTCCCTTATTTTTCCATCAGAAAAAGTATCTCTTGTTATAGAATGAGTTTTTTTTAATTGACCAAAAAGGGTAGTGGTGAGGAAAAATGAAATAAGAAATGTAATTTTGCCCTTCATAATCATTAACTCAATATTCTCTGATACAATATACGCAGTAAAAATGATCCAGAAAATAATTAGCAGCGAATTAACTTTTAATACCTCGAGAAGTGGAGGCAAAGGTGGTCAGCATGTAAACAAAACCGAGTCAAAAGTGGAATTAGTTTTTGACTTAGAAAATTCAGAAGGTTTATCAGACGACGAAAAAGAATGGTTGAGAGTAAAACTAGAATCGAAATTAAAAGACGGTAAAATTCATATTGTTGCTCAAACCGATCGTTCTCAAATAAAAAATAAGGCTGAAGCTATTCAAAAATTTTATGTTTTATTGACAAAATCTTTAGTCAAACCGAAGAAAAGAAAACCAACTAAAATTTCTAAAGCCGTAAAAGAAAAAAGATTAAATGCGAAAAAAATCCGAAAAGAAGTAAAACAAACCAGACGAAAAATTTACTAATAAAAAGTCGTGAATTAATTATTGAGTTTTTGCTTTCTTAATTTTATTGGTAAAAGTAGAATCATCGAATGGATCTACTTCAATTTTTTCCTTAATCAAGGTCATTTCTCCAAAACCACACATCGTATCCAGAACAAAAATAGCCGAAACAGTATCTGATCCATCAAAGAAGGTATGTAAAAATGTATAACCAACCACGCGCTTATGAAATGAGCTCAATTCAGCTATTAAGGAATCCATTTTGTGATGATATGGAGATGGATCAGCTAAATCTTTTGCACTTAATATTTTCTTTAGGCTTTCTAATTCTTTTTCCAGGGCAATGGCTTCTGGCTCTATGTATTCTTCAAGCTCATGAAAATAAAGGGTTGAAATGCTATCGTATTTTTCAACTGTCGAATGATGATTAAAGATGGTTCGTTTCGTGCATTCAGTCAAGCTAACTTTTCTAAATTTAACCGGATCTTCTTTGTGTTTTTCCTCAGAATTTGTGTCGGTGTAACCACAGGAACTGATTAAAAAAGGAATAATTAAAGTTAATATGCTTATTTTCAATAGCTTCATAAAACAAACTTAATCATATTTGCATAATTATCAAAATATTATTTCCTTTGCAATCCTTAAAAAAATGAATTATGTCACGTGTTTGTCAAATAACTGGTAAGAAAATGATGGTAGGAAACAGTGTATCACACTCTAACGCCAAAACTAAACGTAGATTTTTACCGAATCTTCAAGTTAAAAAATTCTATGTTCCTGAAGAAGATAAGTGGATTACTTTAAAAGTATCTGCTGCAGGAATCAAAACAATTAACAAAAAAGGACTTTCTGTTTGCTTGAAAGAAGCAAAAGAAAAAGGTTTCCTTAATTAAATAAGATGTTAACATTGGTACGAACGTTGCTGTAAATACGGCAACGTTTTTTTATTTTTATACCTTGATAACTTCTAAATGAAATATCTTTTACTTTCAACTACGTTGCTTTGTCTTGTTTTAAATTCAAGGGCGCAAAACGACCATAGTCACCAACATGACCATACTTCTATCACTGTAAAAGGTACGGAATATGATAATGATTTATTGCCAGCCAGCTTTCATAAACAACGCAGAGAAGCACTGCGCGCATTAATGCCAGATAGTTCGGTTGCCGTATTTTTTGCTAATCCTATTCGTAATTATTCTAATGATGTGGATTTTGAATTTCACCAAGATCCCAATTTTTATTACCTCACCGGGTTGAATGAAACCAATGCTGTTCTATACATTTTTAAAGAAATGAATGCTATTGGTGAAATTATCACTAACGAATTAATTTTTGTAGAACCGAGAAACGAAGCCAATGAAGTTTGGACTGGAAAAGTTATGGGCTTAGAAGGAACTAAAGAAAAATTGGGTTTCGAATACGTTTTCTCCAATAAAGATTTTGCCCAATTTAAATTAGAATATAAATCATTCAAAAAAGTTTTAGGATTTTCTATCCCCGATGATATCCATGATGACAAATTAAATAAAGGCGATTTACATAGTATGCTTTCTGTATTTTCAACTGATATGGAAACGATTGGTAAATCATTTAATAAAGTTAAATTAGTGCAGTTAATGGCTGAATTGCGCCAAACGAAAACTAACGAAGAAGTTTTATTGATGAGAAAGGCCATTGATATCACTTGTTTGGGAATAGATCAGTTGATGAAATCATTGAAACCGGACATGACCGAATATCAAAGTGAGGCAGTGGTTGAATTTATTTTCAAATCAAATGGTGCCGAATCGGTTGGTTATCCTTCCATTTTAGGAGGAGGAGAAAATTCTTGTATTCTTCATTATAATTCCAACCGAAAAGAATTGAAAGGCAAAGAACTTTTAGTTTGCGATGTAGGTGCGGAATATCATGGTTATACTGCCGATGTTACTCGCACCCTTCCTGTGGATGGAAAATTTTCTACAGAAGAAAAAACCATATATGATTTAGTTTTGAAAGCTCAAAATAACGCTATTGCTGAATGCAAGCCTGGAAATAAATTTTTCGACCCGCATGATAAAGCAGTGTCCACTATTTCTAAAGGATTGATGGATTTGGGAATTATTAAAAAGTTGGATGAAGTTTATCTTTATTTCATTCACGGAACCTCTCATTATTTGGGATTGGATGTGCATGATGCAGGATTAAATGGCTCACTTCAAGCAGGCATGGTTATTACCGTTGAACCGGGTATTTATATACCTGAAGGTTCTGATTGCGATCCAAAATGGTGGAATATTGGAGTTAGAATTGAAGATGATATTCTGATTACAAAAACAGGCTATGAAAATCTATCTGACTGTGTTCCAAGAGAAACATTTGAAATTGAACGAATTATGGCAGGCGCAGGTTTATTAGATGCAGCAATTCCTGAGAAAAAGTAAACTTCTTTTTGTAAATCATTTCTAATCGTTATCTTTGCAGCCCTAAAAACATCGAAAAATGGCTAAGAAAGGCAATAGAATTCAGGTTATACTAGAGTGCACAGAGCACAAAGCAACAGGACAAGCTGGAACTTCACGTTACGTGACTACTAAAAACCGTAAAAACACTCCAGATCGTATTGAATTGAAAAAATACAATCCGATTTTGAGAAAAATGACTACTCACAAAGAGATTAAGTAATTTTTAAAATAAAAGACAATGGCTAAGAAAGTTGTAGCAACATTACAAAAAGGTGGTAAAAACTTTACCAAAGTGATCAAAATGATCAAATCACCAAAAACGGGATCTTATTCTTTCAGAGAAGAAGTAGTTCCTAATGAAGAAGTAAAAAACTTCCTCGCTAAGAAATAATTTTTATCATTTGATAATACAAAGGCTTCTTCCGTTCGGCAGAAGCCTTTTTTATACATAGAAAATGGGTTTATTCAATTTCTTCTCTCGCGAAAAAAAAGAAAGTCTTGACAAAGGAATGTTTCGCACGCGCGAAGGTTTTTTTAGTAAACTGGGAAGAATTATTACTGGTCGCCCAAAGATTGATGATACCGTTTTAGGTGAACTGGAAGAAGCATTAATCACTTCTGATGTGGGGGTTGAAACCACACTTAAAATCATCAAAAAATTAGAAGAAAGAGTTAAACTCGATAAAAATATCGGTACGGAACATCTTAACGCTATTTTAAGAGAAGAAATTTCACTTTTATTAACCGAAACGAACAACGAAAATCCGAAAGAAATTTCTATTCCAAAAACCAATGGCCCCTACGTTATCATGGTGGTTGGTGTAAATGGTGTGGGAAAAACTACTACTATTGGAAAATTAGCTTACCAATTAAAACAACAAGGGTATAAAGTGATGTTAGGTGCAGCAGATACATTTCGTGCGGCTGCTGTTGATCAATTAAGAATTTGGTCAGAAAGAGCTGGAGTTCCTATTGTGCAACAAGGAATGGGTGCTGATCCTGCTTCTGTTGCTTTTGATACTTTACAATCGGCAAAAGCGCAAAATATCGATGTGGTTTTGATTGATACAGCCGGACGTTTGCACAACAAAGTGAATTTAATGAACGAGCTCGGAAAAGTGAAGAAAGTGATGGAGAAAGTAATTCCAGAAGCACCTCATGAAATTTTATTGGTTTTGGATGCATCTACGGGCCAAAATGCGATTGAACAATGTCGTCAATTTACCGCTGTAACAGATGTTAATGCATTAGCCTTAACTAAACTTGATGGAACAGCTAAAGGTGGGGTAGTGATTGGTATTTCAGATCAATTTAAAATTCCTGTGAAATATATTGGAGTAGGTGAGAAGATTGACGATTTACAAGTGTTCAATAAGCATGAATTCATCGATTCATTGTTTAAATTCGAAGGATAATTCACTTTTTTATCATTGAATTAATCGGATTTTACTAAATTTCTGAAAATAATATTCAATTCTATCCTTTATGGAAGATATCTCAAGAAGAAAATTCATTCCATATTTTGCAGCTGGCGTAGGAGGATTAATGTTGACTTGCACCAATGGGATGAGTGAGCAAAATGAGAGCGAAAATCAGAGCGAGAAAGAGAGTGAGAGCGAAAAAAAACGAACAAGCGATAAGCCACTAACCGAAATAATTCCTATTCTTCCAAATGCTCTTAAAAAAGGAGATAAAGTAGGAATCATCGCTCCTGCAGGTCCATTGCGAGACACCAAACAAGCCGAAGAATTTGAAAAAAAATTACTCGAATTAGGATTTATTCCAGTGATGGGCGAGAACGTAAAATCACGAAATGGTTTTTTTACTGCTTCTGACGAAAAAAGAAAACAAGAACTAGAAAAGTTTTTTGCTGATACAGAAATAAAAGCCATCATTGGTATAAAAGGTGGTTGGGGATGCGCGCGATTACTTCCCATTTTAGATTATGATTTAATTAAAGCAAATCCTAAAATACTAATGGGATTTAGTGATATCACTTCTTTGCTAAATGGAATTACTTTAAAAACTGGTCTTATCACTTTTCATGGTCCTGTGGGCACAGCCACATGGTATGATTATTCATTAAACTTTATTAAAAGTGTGTTGATAAAAGGAGAAAAAACAGTTTTTAAACCTACCACCGATTTTAAAACATTGACTAAAGGAACTGCAGAAGGAATACTTTTTGGTGGAAATTTAAGTGTTTTATCTGGTTTGGTTGGAACAGAATATTTTCCAGATCCTTCAGGTAAAATTCTCTTTTTAGAAGATGTAGAAGAAGAGCCTTTTCGAATAGATCGAATGTTGACGCATATGAAATTGGCAGGAGTATTTTCGAAATTAAACGGAATTATTATTGGTAAATATCGTGATTGTATTGCCGAAGAACCCGATTTTTCATTTACTGTTGAAGAAGTTTTTGATGACCATTTTACCAATTTTCATATTCCTGTTTATCGAGGAGCGAACATCGGACATATCCGTGATAAATACACTGTTCCTATTGGGATAAATGCAAAAATGGATGCCGATAATTGCATGTTTGAATTGACGGAGGCAGCCGTAAAATTGGATTAAATTTTTTAAAAATGAGTACTTTAAGATCACAATTTTATAATCATCTTGCTCAAACCAGCGATATGCCCATGGAATTAGAAATCGTTTCGGCAGATGGAAATTACCAATACGATTCGAATGGAAAAAAATATTTGGATTTGATTTCTGGAATTGCGGTTAGTAATCTCGGACATAATCATCCAGCCATAAAAAAAGCAATTGCTACACAATTAGATGCTCATTTGCACTTGATGGTTTATGGTGAATTTATTCAAGCACCACAAGTAAAATTAGCCAACGCATTAGCTGAATTACTTCCAAAAAATTTATCTTCTGTTTTTTTTACTAATTCAGGAAGTGAAGCTGTAGAGGGGGCATTAAAATTGGCCAAACGTTTTACGGGTAGAACAGAAATGATTTCTTGCCAAAATGCCTATCATGGCAGCACACATGGTGCGCTAAGTATAAATGGAAGTGAAGAATGGAAAAATAGTTTTAGACCGTTATTGCCTGATGTAAGACAAATACTTTTTAATCATTGGGAAGATTTAAGTTTAATTACGGATAAAACGGCTTGCGTGATTATTGAACCCGTGCAAGGAGAAGCTGGGGTGAGAATCGGAAATGTATATTACCTCGAAGCATTGCGAAAAAAATGTGATGAAACAGGAACACTTTTAATATTTGATGAAATTCAATCGGGTTTTGGCCGAACGGGTAAGTTTTTTGCGTTCGAACATTTTAATGTTATTCCAGATATTTTAATTTTAGGAAAAGCTTTAGGAGGAGGATTGCCATTAGGCGCTTTTATTTCTTCTAAGGAAATGATGGATTCATTGCAATCTAATCCTGTTTTAGGGCATATCACCACCTTTGGCGGGCATCCACTTTCATGTGCTGCATCATTGGCTGCATTAGAAGTTTTGAAAAACGAAAAATGGATTTCCGAAGTCGAAGAAAAAGAGCTTTTATTCAAAGAATTATTAAATCATCCCGAAATTATTGAAGTGCGCGGAATAGGTTTAATGTTTGCTGTTGAACTTCGAGATTTTGAATTCATACAAAAAGTAATTAAAAAATGCATTGAAGGAGGATTAATTACTGATTGGTTTTTGTTCTCTGATAAGAGTTTAAGAATTGCTCCTCCATTAACGATTACGAAAGAAGAAATCAAATTCGCTTGTGAAATAATTCTGCAAGCTTTAAACTAATCTACACGAATAATCACATATTTAAGAATTTTATTTGCGATAATAGCAAATCTGTCAGCATTTTACGATAAAATAATAAAAACACACAAGAATTTACTTAAACCAAAATTAAGTTTTTCTCGTTTAAGCTATCGTGCGAAAACACTCGATAATATTAATTTTCATTTTCTTTCCTTTTTGGATTCAATCCGAAAAGATTGAGTCGGTAATTTATTATCAATCAAAAAATGAATTTGCTATTTCTCTTTGCTTTGGCGCCAATAATTCCTATTTAAATTATGCCGTAGTTGTGAAAAGCGGTAATAAAATTATTAAATCTCAACAATTAACAGAGCAATCTTTTATGATGCAAATGACCGGCAAAATGAATTCAAACGCTAACCCTAAACTGAAAAATCTTTTAAAGGAAAATGTGCTCGATACTTGTGATTGTGTTATTGATAATTTATACAAGAAATACGTAGGTTATAATTGCGAACCATTTCGTCTGTTGTGGAAAGTAAGGTATAAATATGACCCTAAAAATCAACATTTAAAAAACAGCGAAGATTACAAAGGTTGGGCGTATGAAAATTATTCTCCTGGTGTAAACCAAAGTATTTATTTGAAAGAAAGATATGGAATTCAAAATTTGAATGATTTTATAGCTGGAGAAAAATTATATTTACTTCTCAATGATGTGCAAGATTCGACTTGGGTAAATGATTATTATTATAAGGATTAATTTATCTTTACAAAAGAATGGATCAAAGTATAAATCCCGATTTTAAGCCTGCTGCGCGAAAAATAGCTAGTGCCGAACAACTTTTTGCTGAATTGCGACAAGGAAATAAAACCGCTCTAAGTAAATCCATTACTTTAATCGAAAGCAATGACGCTTCTCAACAAAAAATCGGAAAAGAAATATTGAAATTAGCCTTTCCTTATTCTGGCAAAAGTAAACGAATAGGAATAACAGGTGTTCCTGGGGCAGGAAAAAGCACCTTCATTGAGTCTGTTGGAAAAAACATTATAGCGAACGGTGGTAAATTAGCTGTTCTTGCCATCGATCCTTCTAGCTCAATTCACAAGGGAAGTATTTTAGGGGATAAGACGAGAATGCAAGAGTTATCTGTTTTACCTAATGCCTTTATTCGTCCAACGCCTTCTGGCAATGAATTGGGCGGTGTGGCTCGAAATACATTTGAAACAATAATTCTATGTGAAGCGGCAGGGTACAATTATATTTTTATTGAAACCGTTGGTGTGGGTCAGAGTGAAACGGAAGTAAAATTTCTAACTGATTTTTTTATTTTATTAATGATTACAGGCGCTGGTGATGAGTTACAAGGAATCAAACGGGGAATTATGGAAATGGCTGATTTGATCATTGTGAATAAAGCGGATGGAAATAATTTAGAAAAAGCGAAAAAGGCTGCTTTAGAAATACAAAATGCATTGATGATTTTAGGGATGAATATCCCGGGAAAAACTACGAAAGTTCAAATTTATTCCTCTACCGAACATAGTTCCGATAGCTATCTGAATCAAAATGAAGTGATGGCATTAACAAATGAATATTTTGAATTGAATGCTGGAAATAAATTAGATGAAATCAGAGCGAATCAACAATTGCATCTTTTTAGAAAATCTTTAAAGAATTCTCTCTTAGAGCGCATCATTGAATCTAAAAATCTCAATGATTTGATCCATCAAAAGGAATTGGATATTCTCAAAAATCAGCAATCAGCATTCGAAGCTGTTGATGAAATCATTAAAAATATTTGATTTTAACTTTACTGAATTCCAGTAGTTAAGGTTATTTTCCCTCTAATTTTAGTCATTTTTAACAGTATATCAGCATGTTTTACGGCATTTTTAGGTATTTTCAGGCTCCTTAAAAAAACGGGGGCGTTTTAAAATGGTGGTAAAAAATCTCATAATTTGGTTGATCTTTTTTGTCGGAATGGCTTCTATTTCCTTTGCACAAGGCGGGGCAACTTATGGCGCAAAAGAAATTATTGATAGCATGGATACCGGCCGAAATAAAATTCTACTTTTTGCAGATAAAACATGGGCCTTTGTGGAAGAAGATCATGCGTTTAATGGAATTCTAAATGAGCAAGTACATGGTTTAGTTTCCGATAGTTCTATGAATTTTAAAGCAACTTGGTATACCGAAATTCCATTTACCTACGAAAACGATATCCAAAAATTACAAGATACTCTTTGGCTTTGCACAGTAGATAAGAGTTATAATGAGTTTTGTGTGCCAGTAAAAGGTGTAATTGTTTCAAAATTTAAATATCGAGGTTCTCGTTTTCATCACGGATTAGATATTGATTTGGATGTGGGTGATACCGTTCGTTCTGCTTTTGCAGGAAGAGTTCGTTACTCTCAATACAATAAAGGTGGTTTTGGGAATTTAGTAATCATTCGACACTATAATGGTTTAGAAACTTATTATGCTCATCTTTCTAAATTATCTGTATCGGTAGATGATGAAGTTTTTGCAGGTGATGTGATTGGTTTAGGTGGAAAAACTGGGCGTGCTTATGGACCACACTTGCATTTTGAAACGCGATTTTATGATCATGCTTTTGACCCTTATGAAATAATCGACTTTGATAATTATTGTTTGAAAGATTCCAATCTTTTGATTCACCCAGGAATGTTCGACTATAAAGCTGTTTCAAAGAAAAATACTCAGAAAATTATTCCTGCAGTTTCCGATGATTATTTTGAAGGAATCGATAATCATGACCATTCAAATGAAAATAAAACGACCAATGTAACTAACCAAACTAACGCAACTAAAACAACTAATAGCAATACAAATACTTCTGGAACAAAGAAATATCACGCTGTGAAAAGTGGCGATACACTTTCTGGAATAGCTTCAAAATACGGAACAACAATCTCTAAGCTTTGTGATTTAAACGGAATATCCAGAAATGTAACCATTCAAATTGGACAAAAGATTCGGTATAAGTAGGCAAAGTAAAATTGACAAGCCAAAAGATTGTGATTTCCATTCAATAAATTATCGCAGAAATTTTCTTCCTCTTCTCCCTACCTTATTTCATCCCCTTTTCGCTTGTGGCTTTTCGCTTTTCCCTTCTTAATTCATCCCTTGTGGCTTGTGGCTTTTCCCTTTTCCTTTCTTAATTCTTCTCTCGTGGCTGCTGGCTTTTCCCTTCTTATTTCCTCCCTTGTGACATTTCGCTTTTCGCTTTTCCTTATCTTTAACCCATGAAACGTATCGCTGTTTTTACCTCTGGTGGTGATTCTCCCGGAATGAATGCTTGTATTCGCGCAGTGGTGCGTACAGCTTTGCATCATCAAATTGAAGTTATCGGGATCAAACAAGGTTATGAAGGAATGATTGATGGTGATTTTACAGTAATGAATGCGTCATCTGTAGCCAATATCATTCAACGAGGAGGAACTATTCTTAAAACGGCTCGAAGTGAGCGTTTTTTTAATCTTGAAGGAAGACAATTAGCGAAAGAAAATCTCGAGAAAAATAAAATTGATGGTGTAGTGGTTATTGGCGGTGATGGATCGTTCAAAGGAGCACTAGAATTTGCTAAAATTTGTGCTATTCCATTTGTGGGTTGTCCAGGAACCATCGACAATGATTTGATAGGAACTGATTTTACTATTGGTTACGATACAGCGATAAATACGGTTGTAGAAGCTGTAGATAGAATTCGTGATACTGCCGAAAGCCATAACCGTTTATTTTTTATTGAAGTAATGGGGCGTGATGCAGGATTAATTGCTCTTAGAAGCGGAATTGCTGTTGGAGCAGAAGCGATTTTTATTCCCGAAACACATTCGGATATTGAGGGATTGATTGAAAAATTAGCCAACAGTCGTAAATCAAAATCATCGAAAATAATTTTGGTTTCAGAGGGAGATGAAGCAGGTGGTGCATTTGCTATTGCAGAAAAAGTGAAAAAAGCATTACCCGATTACGATACTCGCGTTTCGATTTTAGGTCATTTACAAAGAGGTGGGGCGCCAACTTGTATGGAAAGAGTGAATGCAAGTAGAATGGGATATGGCGCTGTGGAAGCTTTGATGCAAGGAAAAAAGAGCATTATGATTGGTGTGGTGGATAAAAAAATTGCGCATACACCCTTCGAAAAAGCAGTGAAACATATTGAGAATTTAGATATAGATATTTTAAAAATGATGGAAATTTTAGCATTATGATCTCAAAAGTAAGTATGGAAAGAGTGAGTGGAAAATTCCACCTCGAAGCAAAAAATGAGATCGGAAACACTATAGAAATGGATGGAAGTCCAAAAATTGGTGGAGAAAATAAAGGTGTTCGTCCAATGGAATTAATGCTAATGGCATTAGGTGGATGTAGCTCTATTGATGTAATAATGATTCTGAATAAACAGAAATTAGATCCAACTTCTTTCAAGGTAGAAATTGATGGAGAGCGTGAAGAAGGAGTGGAACCTTCATTGTATAGAAATATTAAAGTGCGATTTATTTTTACGGGTGATTTACCCGAAGACAAATTGTATCGTGCAGTTGAATTAAGCATGACAAAATATTGTTCAGTAGCTAAAACCATGGAGTCAACTGCTAAAATCTCTTCTGAAATTGAGTTAAACGGAAAAATAATATGAGTCGTAAATTTCATCCCGAAACTATTGCCATAAGAACACAAACTGAACGTAGTTCTCAAAACGAACATTCGGTTCCGTTATATTTAACTTCGAGTTTTGTTTTTGGGAATGCAGAAACTATGCGTGCTGCTTTTGCAGATGAGAATGATGAAAATATTTATTCTCGTTTTTCTAATCCCAACGCAGATGAATTAGCCGAAAAAGTTAGATTATTAGAGGGAGCAGAAGCTGGATTTGCTACTGCATCAGGAATGGCTGCTGTGTATTCAACCTTCGCTGCATTGAGTAAATCTGGCGACGAAATCATTTCTGCACGACAAGTTTTTGGTAGCACACATACCGTTTTTACTAAAATTTTACCCAAATTCGGAATTGTTACCAAATATGTGAATGGAACAAAACCGGAAACTTGGCAAGAGGTTATAAATCCAAAATCAAAATTATTTTATCTCGAAACGCCTACTAATCCGGGAATAGAATTAGTAGATTTAGAAAAAGCATCCGTCTTCGCAAAAAAGAATAATTTAATTCTGGTGGTAGATAATTGTTTTGCTACGCCATTCGGACAATTACCAATAGAATTTGGAGCCGATATCAGTTTACATTCAGCCACCAAATACATAGATGGACAAGGTCGTGTTTTGGGTGGAGTAGTAACTGGAAAAAAAGAATTGATTCACGAAATATATTTATTCTGCAGAAGTACAGGCCCTGCACTTTCTCCATTCAATGCATGGGTACTTTCAAAAAGTTTAGAAACACTCGCCTTGCGAATGGAAAAACATGCGGATAATGCCATTAAAATTGCTTCCCATTTTCAAAATCATTCATCCATACAATGGTTAAAATATCCTTTCCTTCCTTCACACCCTCAATATGAATTAGCAAAAAAACAAATGAAATCGGGAGGTGGTTTATTTTGTTTCGAATTGAAAGGTGGAGTAGAAGCAGGAAGAAAATTGATTGATAAATTACAATTATGTAGTATCACTGCAA
Organism: Chryseobacterium gleum; assembly: GCA_945865695.1. GTDB lineage: Bacteria > Bacteroidota > Bacteroidia > Flavobacteriales_D > UBA2798 > CAMBFX01. The sequence goes on from CAMBFX010000011.1 coordinate 14,079, forward strand.
ACCTCGGAGATTCAAGAACCATTGTTACACATCCCGCAAGTACAACCCATGCACGAATGAACGAAGAGGAACGATTATCCGCAGGTGTTACACCTGGAATGATTCGTGTTTCTGTTGGATTGGAACATTATGAAGATGTGATTTGGGATTTGGATGAGGCTTTGAAATGATTCTCTTTAGAAATTTCTAGATGAATCTTTTATTGGGAAATTCTGTATAAAGTCTTAATGAAAATCTCTCCCAAAAAAATATATTCCGTCTACGTTATCGAATTATCCAAAAAGGTATTTACTGAAGACGCTAAATTTCGTGCAGCCAATCCGCAATTTAATGGTGTTTTAGAATGTTTATATGTAGGAATGACGAGTAAAAATCCAAAAGAAAGATTAATCCAACATAAAACAGGTTATGTCAATAAAAAAGGACATAAATTATCTTCGAATATCGTTCAGAAATACGGAAAAATTCTTCGTCCTAGTTTGTACAATCACCTTGACTTAATGACTCAAGAAGAAGCATTAAAAATGGAAGAACAATTAGCCTTGGAATTAAGAAGAAGAAAATATGCAGTTTGGTTTAATTGACCCACCCCTCCGTCTCGAAGACTCGACACCTCCCCTGGGACAGGGGAGGATGAAAGACAAGATTGCTTAAAGTCTAAATTTAATTAGTAAAGTTTTGTAAATAATTTAAAGTTTATTTTCGGAGATATCTAAATCTTCCCCTTTCCAAGGGGAGGAATAAAGACAAGCGCGCTTAAAAATTCAGCAATGATTTAAAAGGTATTTTGTAATTATTGTAAAATTCAGATTCGGAGACATCCAACTCTTCCCCTTATCAAGGGGAGGAATAAAGACAAGCGCGCTTAAAAATTCATCAATTATTTAAAAGGCATTTTGTAATTATTGCAAAATTCAGATTCGGAGATATCCAAATCTTCCCCTTTCCAAGGGGAAGTACCGCGCATCGCCTTCGCGAAGCGCTTTGGCGGAGCGAGGAATGCGGGGAAGGGGTTCAACATTTCTCCGCGCATCTCATCCCATCAATCGCGGCACTCACAATTCCTCCTGCATAACCTGCCCCCTCACCACAAGGATAAAATCCTTTTATTTGAGGATGTTCTAATGTTTCATTATCACGAGGAATTCTAACAGGAGAAGAAGTTCTAGATTCAACTCCAACAACAACGGCTTCATTGGTAAAATATCCCTTCATTGATTTATCAAATTCTTTAAATGCTTTTTGTAATCGCAAATGAATTTCTATGGGTAAAACATTTTTTAATGATGCAGCAACTATTCCTGGTTTATAGGAGCAGTCGGGTAGAGTAGAACTCACTTTATTTTCAAAAAAATCAACCATCCTTAAAGCTGGTGCATGCAAATTATTTCCTCCAGCAACAAATGCTTTTTGTTCTACCGAAGATTGAAAATACATTCCAGCTAATGGTCCGAATTTTTTAAAAGGAGCAGTCATTTCAGGAGTAACCGTTACCACAATTCCTGAATTGGCAAATGGATTATTTCGTTTGGATGGTGACCATCCATTGGTTACCACTTCGCCAGGAACCGTTGAACAAGGTGCAATAATTCCACCTGGGCACATACAAAAAGAATAAACGCCCAAACCATTTATTTGTTCCACCACAGAATAGGATGCGGGTGGAATGTTTTCGGGGCGAGTATCACATCGATAACGAAATTTGTCAATTGATTCCTGTGGATGCTCTGCACGAACACCTAATGCGAATGGTTTTTCCTCTAGGAGAATATTTTTTTTATGCAATAATTCAAAAATATCACGAGCCGAATGACCAGTAGCGAGAATCAATTTTTGAACTTTTATTTTTTGATTTTCATTTATCGTAATACTTTTTAATCCTTTCGAATCGTATTCAATATCTGTCATCTTCGAGTCAAAATGAACTTCTCCTCCATGTTCTTCAATACATTCACGCATTGTTGTGATGATATCCGGCAATTTATTGGTTCCAATATGAGGATGAGCATCTATTAAAATATCCGGTGACGCACCAAAATGTACCAAAATCTGCAAAATTTCATTTACATCTCCTCGTTTTGTAGAACGAGTATATAATTTTCCATCCGAATAGGTTCCTGCACCACCTTCACCAAAGCAATAATTAGATTCGGCATTTACTTTTCCTTCTCTGGTCAATAAAACCAAATCTCTTCGTCTTGCACGAACATCTTTACCTCTATCAAATAAAACTGGTTTAATTCCTTTTTGCAATAGTTTTAATGCTGCAAAATAACCTGCTGGCCCAGCACCAATAATATGAACTTCAGAGGCGTTTTTTACATTTTTATAATCAGGATTGAATTCAGTTTCGGTAATTATTTCATCCGTAGAAAATTTAATCTTTACTCGATACTTTAATTCTTTACTTCTTGCATCCAACGATCTTTTGAAAACCGAAAAATACTTCACTTCATTCTCTCGAATATAATGTTGTAGAAGAAATTGTCTGAATAAAATGGAATGGTCAAAAGCCTCTTCGGGCCTCACTACTATTTCTACCTCACGAATCATCCCTCGAAGGTAAAGGAGAGAATCCACATTTTTGTACGTAATACATCCAATGGGGAGACATATTTAGTTTCGTCTTGAATCAATAAGTTTTTCATTCCTTTACTCAACTTTAATTCAATTCCAAATTTGAAATAGGGAAGAAAAAAATCGATACCTCCACCAATTTGAAGCGATTGATCTAATCGTTTTATTTTTACGATAGCATTTTCTCCAGCATTATTTACATCTTTCTGTGATGCCATATCAATTCCAAATTGATAACCACCAATCATATAAAGAGCTAGATTGTTAATTCGGTCAGTTCTTAATTTCAAATTAAGAGGGAAATTAAAAAAAGTGGATTCCACTCTTCGTCTTTCTGTTTTAAATGTGGTGTCATTTTTTTGAATCACATACTCAATGGCACGATCCTGAAAAGAAAGATCAGGCATTAATCTAAGGGAAATATTTTTATTTATATTCCAACTTCCGATAATTCCTAAATTAAACCCAGGTTGACGAAAGTTTTGAATGGATACAATAGAATCAGTAAAAGTATAATCTGGTTTTATTTCCATCATAAAATCAGAAGAGTTATAAGCTAGTAAAAACCCAAAATGTATATGATTATTATCAAAATCACGAAGATTCATCGCCTTTTGTTTTTGTCCATATACGGTGATTATCGTTGCAAATAAAATAATCAACAAACTATATTTCTTCAATTTATTTATCATTCTATCACGTTCAATAACGTTTGTTTTGCTTTTTTATTTTTGAGCAACATAAATAGTTGCAATTCCGCCTGCCATTGGCTCTAGTTCAACGGAAGTAAATCCACATTGTTTTAAAATGATAGCAAAATTAATTCCTTCAGGAAAAGCGGCAACACTTTCGGGTAAGTAGGTATAGGCTGCATCATCCTTCGAAATAGCTTTACCAATTAATGGGATTCCATATTTGGAATATAAACCAAAAATAGTTTTAATTGGGAATTTGTTGGGCTTAGAAAATTCCAAAATAACCGCCTTTTTCCCAGGTTTAAGCACACGATGTATTTCTTTCAATCCCTTTGTGAGGTTTTCAAAATTTCTCACACCAAATCCAACCGTTATCGCATCAAATGTTTCATCTGGAAAATTAATTGATTCAGAATCTCCTTCTAGTAATTCTATTTTATTCGATAAATTCTTCTTTTCAATTTTTATTCTTCCCATTTCCAGCATTCCAGTTGAAATATCAATACCCGTCACTTTATCTGGAGATATTTCCATGGATGCAATGGCAAAATCTGCCGTTCCGGTGGCGATATCTAAAATCACCTTAGGCTTATCTTTTTTAATAATGGAAATCGCTCGTTTTCTCCATAAATGATCTATTCCTAACGATAATAAATGATTCAATAAATCATACCGCTTAGAAATATTATTAAACATTACGGCAACCTGTTCCTTTTTGCTGCCCTCCTCATTATATGGTTTTACTTCTTTCTGCATGGATTTATTTCGTGTCTACAAAAATAGTTTAAAAACACTTCTCTGTTAAGAATATGTTTTCATAATAAACGGTTAAAAACTAACTTTGTGCTATGGCAACAAAGAAAAAACGACCTTTAATACTGGTAACCAATGATGATGATATCACAGCCCCAGGCCTAAAAGTGCTGATAGAATGTGTAAAATCGTTTGGTGATTTGCTGATTATCGCTCCTGATCGACCACAATCGGGAATGGGACATGCTATTACAGTTAATTCTCCATTAAGAATGTATCCTTCGGATCACCATAAAGGACACAGCGCTTTTGCTACTTCAGGAACACCTGTTGATTGTGTGAAACTGGGTATTTATGAAATTTTGAAAAAAAGTCCCGATTTAATTGTTTCTGGAATTAATCATGGCTCTAATGTGAGCACGAATGTGCTTTATTCAGGAACCATGTCGGCAGCGGTAGAAGGTGCTTTAGAAGGAATTCCTTCTATTGGATTTTCACTCTGTGATTTTAGTTATGATGCCGATTTTACTGGAGCAAAAACAATAGTAAAACAAGTAGTAAAACAAGTTTTAGCCAATAAAATGCCAGAGGGAATTTGTTTTAATGTAAATATTCCTGCTATACCAGCTAAAAAATTAAAAGGAATTAAAGTTTGTAGAATGGCAAAAGCTTTTTGGGATGATAAATTTGATAAGAGAAACGATCCTTTGGGCAAACCTTATTATTGGTTAACAGGTAAATTTCAAAATTTTGATTCGGGAGAAGATACCGATATGTGGGCATTGCAAAATAATTATGCTTCATTAGTGCCTATTCAATTTGATATGACCGCTCACCATGCAATAGCTTCACTCAATAATTGGAAATTTTAAATATGAAATATTCATGATTCCTAAAACACCAACACACATGAATATGCCATATGACCGATAAATATCAAATTATATAAATATGAAATATTCATGATTCCTAAAACACCAACACACATGAATATTCCATATGAACGATAAATATCAAATTATATACTTATGAAATATTCATATTTTTTAAAAAAACATGAACACATGAATAAAACATTTGACAATTGAAATATTAAATTATATACTTATGAAAACTTGGCAAGATAAATACGATACAGCAAAGCACGGAATGATTTTCTTTCTTATTTTATTTTTTATAGGATTGATTTTAGCCTATTTCTCATTTGTTTATCCTTCTAGTTTAAAAGCCTTTTTTGGGATTATGATCAATGGAAGAAATGATATTCAAACACAATTATTCACTTTAACCATGTTGCCTGCACTTTTTGCATTTTACTTTGTTCAGTTTCGCTGGCAGATGCATCGCGCTTCAAATGTTTTTGTAGGAATGATGTTGTTCATCGCTACTTTTATGATGGCCGCTAAATTCTTATAAAGAATGAAATATTATCTAATTGCTGGAGAGGCATCGGGAGATTTACACGGTTCAAATTTGATGAAACAAATCAATTTGAAAGATGCGAATGCTCAATTTCGTTTCTGGGGCGGTGATAAAATGGCAGAAACAGGAGGAAAACCAGTAAAGCATATTCGAGATTTAGCGTTCATGGGATTTACGGAAGTGTTGGCCAATTTGAAAACTATTCTCAATAATATTTCATTATGTGAAAATGATATTTTGGAATTCAATCCGGATGCCTTAATTCTCATTGATTATCCAGGATTCAATCTACGTATCGCTAAAAAAATTAAACCTTCGGGAATAAAAATTTTCTATTATATCTCTCCACAAGTTTGGGCTTGGAAACAATCACGCGTTCATACCATCAAAAAAGTAGTAAATAAAATGATGGTGATTCTTCCTTTTGAGCAGGAATTCTATCAAAAATTTGATTTTGCAGTTGATTTTGTTGGACATCCTTTACTTGATGCTATCGAATTAAAATCAGACGAAGAAAAAAAATCTCTTCGAAGCGAATGGAAAGTAGAAAATAAAAAAGTGGTGGCATTACTTCCCGGAAGTCGCAAACAAGAAATTAGTAAAATGCTTCCTATTATGCTTCAAATGAAAAAGCATTTTTCTAATATTCATTTTATGATTGCGGGCGCACCAGCCATTGATGCGTCATTTTATGCACCATTTTTAGATAAAAACACTGAAATTCTATATGGACGCACCTATGATATTTTATCGGTTGCTGATGCAGCTTTAGTAACTTCTGGTACTGCCACATTAGAAACCGCCCTTTTTGGCGTTCCAGAAGTAGTATGTTATAAAGGTGGAAAAATTTCGTATCAAATTGCAAAAAAACTGATTAAAGTCAAGTATATTTCATTGGTGAATTTAATAATGGATGAACCAGTCATTAAAGAATTAATACAAGATGATTTGAATGAAGCTAACCTTAAAAATGAATTAGATTTATTATTGAATGATTCTAAATATATTCAAAAAATAAAAACCGATTTCGAAAAACTACGTACAAAATTAGGTGGCGGGGGAGCTTCAGAGGTTACTGCAAATCTCGTGTTGAAAACTCTCCAACAAGGCTAAATTTAAAAAGTAGTTGTGAGTTATTTTTGTCCTTATGAGAAATCTGTTTTTATCATTTCTATTTCTAGTACTAACTATTCCAGTTTTTAGTCAGGATTCGTTATTCGATATAGGTATTTTACGAACTCAAAATTTAAAATCAATTACCATCACTGTGCAAACTGATGGTTATTCAATTTACTCCAATGACAGTATTAATTTAGGCTCGCTAAAAAAGGGAGATCAAGTAAATTTCACCATCAAAAACGATTCCGTTCAGGTAGCGTCTTTAAGTGGAGTTTCAGGTGTTTTTTTGCAAATTTCATTGGTGGCACAAGACACTTCGGCTTGGTTCAAATTAAAATCACATATTCCAGTATTAGCTAAAGAATATGATTATCCCTCCAATGTTAAAGTTCGAATTTTGGCTGGAACATTATTGGTATTAAACAATATTTATATCCAACATTATTTACCCGGTGTGGTTTATGCCGAAGCGGGTGGGGGACATTTACGCGAGTATTATAAAGTTCAAGCCATCATTAGTAGAACCTATGCCCGTAGTAATGGATTTAAACACGAAGGAGAAGGATTTAATTTATGTGATGGAGTACATTGTCAGGCCTACAAAGGGAAAATCACCGGAAAAAAGGAAATCCCCGAAGCCGTTTTAGAAACCAATGATATAGTAGTTATTGATTCAGAACTTAATCTTATTTCTGCCACGTTTAGTTCAAATTGTGGTGGACAAACAGCCAACTCAGAACAAGTTTGGTCAAAATCGGTTCCCTATTTAAGAAGTGTTAAAGATTCTTATTGTACCACACAACCGAGTGCTTATTGGAAAAAAGAGATTTCACAAGAATCATGGTTATCTTATTTGAAAAAATACAAATTGCCCGTTGAAGATTCTTCTTGTTTGAATTATTGTATCAATTTTCAACAACCTTTTCGCCAAGCATGCATCACCAGTTGTGATCAAAGTGCTTCTTTGAAAAACCTTAGAACGGACATGAAATTAAAATCAACTTTTTTCAGTGTTACCCCTGGAGAATCGAATACCGTTATTTTATCCGGTCGTGGTTTTGGTCATGGAGTCGGATTATGTCAAGAAGGAGCGATGAAAATGTCGAAATTAGGATTTACCTATGAACAAATATTGAACCATTACTTCACAGGAATAACGGTAGTAAAATACAACGATATCAAAGTTTTTACAGAAGAATAAAAGGGTAGTAGAGGGTTCGTGAAAAAAGAAGCGAGCCACAGTTTGAAACACTACTTGCTATGAAAAAGTTTCGTGGCCCGCTATGTAAAGAACAATCTTCAATCTAGTTAATTAAAACAAAAATAACGAATAAATCTAGCTTAGTAATCAAATATTTATAAAAGTTTTCAAAATATTGGAATTCTACCGATTTAGCCAAGTCTTACATTTTTTACGGCGCAAATAATGAAATGTTAGGGCATGTTAACAAATTTTACCAATTATTAAATAATTCGATTATATTTGTCGCGCCTAAAGGTTGATCGATTCATGATCAACATCATTTTAATCGTTCAAACTTACTTACAGTAAATATTCAACCAAGGGCTCTCAATTTCATTTTTCATTAAATCCATTCAATTTTTAACAAATTACCCTTTCATGAGCGAAAACAATGATGATAAACAGAAACGCAAACGCGTTCCTAAAAGCGTTAAGGTAGAAATAACATCCAAAAAGAAATCGGTAAAGCCCGATTCTGATACCAAAGCACCTTCAAAAGGCGATAGTTTATTCAAAAAACAACCACCAAAATCTGCAGATGTTCCAATGGATGATTTTGCAGATGATGATGCAGAACATAGTTCAAAATCATTTCAACTTTTTGACGATGAATTTGAAGATTCAGATGAGATAGCTGCTGAAACAACTATAGAAACTGAACGTGAAAATGAAATTGCGAGTGAAATTCATTTAGAAGAAAACGAAAGTGAAGATGAAGCTGAAAATGAAGATGAAGATGAATCTAAAGTAGAAACACCTATAGAAAATTCTAAAGTAGAAACGAAAGAACAAACTAATTCTTATAAATCAGATAAACCATTTGTAAATCCATTTGCCAAACAAGAACAGCAGCCTCAAAATCAAAATCCTCCTTCACAAGCACAACAACCGCAACAACAAAATCAGCAAGGAAATACGCAGCAAAACTTTCTAAACCGACAAGATTTTAAGAAGCCGTATACTGAAAAACAACCCGCAGAACCTTTATTTAATTTTGATGGAATTGTATTTACAGAAGGTGTTTTAGAAATCATGCAAGATGGTTATGGTTTTTTACGTTCTTCCGATTACAATTATTTAGCTTCTCCAGATGATGTTTATGTTTCTCAATCACAAATTAAACTTTTTGGATTAAAAACAGGTGATACGGTTAGAGGAGGAATTCGTCCTCCGAGAGAAGGAGAGAAATATTTTCCGTTGACAAAAATTGAAAGTATTAACGGTCGTGATCCAGGTTTTATTCGTGATCGTGTTACTTTTGAATATTTAACTCCATTATTTCCATTCGAGAAAATTAAATTAACTGGGCATAAAAAAGATAATCTTTCTACACGAGTTTTAGATTTATTTTCACCAATAGGAAAAGGTCAACGTGGAATGATTGTGGCGCAACCTAAAACAGGTAAAACCATGCTCTTGAAAGATGTCGCGAATGCAATTGCCGAAAATCACCCTGAAATTTATTTGATTGTTCTTTTGATTGACGAACGTCCAGAAGAGGTAACTGATATGGCTCGTAGCGTAAAAGCAGAAGTAGTTGCTTCTACTTTTGATGAGCCAGCCGATCGTCATGTTAAAATTGCCAATATTGTTCTTGAAAAAGCAAAAAGATTAGTAGAATGCGGACACGATGTTTGTATTCTATTGGATTCAATTACTCGTTTAGCTCGTGCTTATAATACGGTTCAGCCGGCATCAGGAAAAGTATTATCTGGTGGTGTAGATGCAAATGCATTGCACAAACCAAAAAGATTCTTTGGTGCAGCACGTAAAATTGAAAATGGTGGTTCATTAACTATTTTAGCTACCGCATTAACAGAAACGGGTTCTAAAATGGATGAAGTAATTTTTGAGGAATTCAAGGGAACAGGAAATATGGAACTTCAATTAGATCGTAAGATTTCCAACAGACGTATTTTCCCTGCCATTGATATTATTTCGTCAGGAACTAGACGCGATGACTTGTTAGTTGACAAAGAAACGATGCAACGTATCTGGATATTACGTAAACATTTAGCTGATATGAACCCTGTTGAAGCAATGGAATTCATGAAAGATAGATTAAGTAATACCCTAAGCAATGAAGAGTTTTTGGCCTCGATGAACGGCTAAAATTATTTCTCAACATTTCCTTTTTATAAAAATTAGTCTCCGTTTAACATTCTTATTTTTTTGAACGAGATAGAATATTTATATTCGTAAACATTCAAAAACACAAATTATGCAAGCAGAAAAAACGGGTTTAGGAATTGAGGTGAATAGAACAAAAAAATCTCGACTTCGTGAACATGATTTAAAAAATCTGGTTTTCGGTAGAGTATTTTCTGATCATATGTTTATGTGTGATTACAAAGATGGCCAATGGACAAAACCAATTATTCAACCATACGGACCAATAGATTTTAATCCTTCTATGCACGCAATTCATTATGGGCAATCCATTTTTGAAGGAATGAAAGCTTATAAGAATGAAAAAGGAGAAATCTTTTTATTTCGTCCAGAGGAAAATTGGAAACGTTTGAATAGCTCTGCAGAAAGAATGTGTATGCCACAATTTCCAAAAGAATTATTCATGGAAGCCTTAAAAGAATTATTATTCTTAGATCAAGATTGGATTCCTCCATTTGATAGATCTGCATTATACATTCGTCCGTTTATGTTTGCCACTGATGAATATATCGGTGTGAAACCTTCAGAAACTTATCGATTCATGATATTTACTTGTCCGGTGAATACTTATTATACCGAGCCAGTAAAAGTAAAAATTGAAACGGTTTATTCGCGCGCAGTAGAGGGAGGCGCTGGAGGAGTGAAAGCGGCAGGAAATTATGGAGCTGCTTTATATCCTGCTCGACTCAATCAGATGGAAGGATATCATCAAAATATTTGGACAGATGCAAAAGAGCATAAATACATTGAAGAATCTGGAACAATGAATGTGATGTTTATCATTGGAGATAAATTAATTACTCCTTATACTAGTGGAACCATTTTACCAGGTGTTACTCGAAGTTCTGTATTGGCTATAGCACGTGATTGGGGTATGAATGTTGAAGAAACAAGTGTGCATGTGGATGAAATTATTAATGCACTGAAAAAAGGAACTTTAAAAGAAGCATTTGGAACGGGAACAGCGGCCACTGTAGCTAGAATAAAATTAATTGGGTATCGCAATAAAAAATATGAATTAGCAGATCCAACACCCGAAGATTTCTCCGTTAGAGTGGGTGAATATTTAGATAAAATGAAACGCGGTGATGTAGAAGATAAATTTAATTGGGTGTATAAAGTACTTTAATTATTCGGCATTTTTAGCCATTCAATTGCAAGGTTTTCATTAGTAAAAAGTCGGGTAGGAATACCTGGCTTTTTTACTTTTAAGTAAAAATTACCCATTATTTTTTGTGCTAAAGAGTTGACTACAAATGCATCCATTAGCGCAGAAACAGTGGCCTCTTTACTAAATATAAAATCCATGGCCTCTTTGCTTGCTTCTGTGTATTTTCCAATTATTGTTAAAGTAGGAAATTTTTTTCCATTGGCAATTTCTAATTGAGCCTGATTTAATTCCAAAACATGTTCTAATTCATAATGAAAATCATCTTTACAACGAATTTTCATTATCCCTTCTGAGGTAAGTTGAAGTTGGGTGTGCGGAAGATCGATAACTTTCATTTCGATTGGAAATTATTTAATTTTATAAAAATAGTCATTGAAAAATTAAAAATTAAGCGATTAATTAATTTTTCTCAAAATATTTTCAAATGAGTTTACATTTGAATAATAACTTAGAATTTGAACGATGGTTTTTTCAACTAAACTATCTGGACAAGAAGCACCACTGGTGATAATAATTTCCAAAGGGTTTTTTAGAGGTAAAAAACCATCAGTTTTATCCATCTTTTTCTCAGGATAATTAAAATGATGGATGGTGTCTTTATCAAATTCCTCTGGACCTTTGATAAAATACGTTGGAAATTTTTGTTCTAATAATTCAACTAAATGGGAGGTATTGGAGCTATTATAACCACCTACGACTATGGCCAAATTAGCTTTTAGATTTAATAATTCTAAAGTGGATTGTTGATTATCGTTGGTAGCATAACACAAAGTGTCTCGAGTATCTGCAAAATGATCTTTTAATTGTTCTGCTCCATATTTTGAAGCCATTATATTTTTTAAATAATCAGCTATGGCTTGTGTTTCGGTTGCCAACATGGTAGTTTGATTCACTACACCAATTCTTTTTAAATCTTTTTCTGGATTAAAATGAGGAGAAAATTTATCTTTAAAAAGTGTGAAAAAATCATTTAATGGCAAATCACCTGTGATAATTTTCCCTAATAAAATGGCTTCATTCATGTCACGAATAACCACACCAGAAGAATCTTTTTGACTATGAGAAAAAGTTGCGCGAGTCTCTTCATGCTGGTGTTTTCCATGAATAATGATCGAGTAATTTTCTTTTCCTAATTTTTCTGCTTTATTCCAAACACGTTCCACAAATGGACATGTGGTATTGTATTTTTCTGTAGAAATATTTTTGTCTTTTAGAATTTTTTCGATTTCTAAAGTAGTGCCAAAAGCAGGAATAATAACAATATCTTCAGAATGAATTTCATCCCACGAAATAAGTTGATTTCCCTCTGTATCCATAATAAATTTCAATCCCCGCGACTGTAAATCTTCATTCACTTGCGGGTTATGAATCATCTGACTTAATAAATAAATTTTCTTGTCAGGATTTTCATCAATGGTTTTATAGGAAATTTCAATGGCATTTTCTACTCCATAACAAAATCCAAAATGCCGAGCTAAATGAATGATTATAGGGCCAAAATCTAATCGAGTAGGAGTGAAGGTTCGCTTTTTACCATCCTGTTCTTTGCGAATAGATTTTATCTGAGAAATAAATCCCGATTGATAAAATGGAGGAATTTCGAATTTTTTCATGTTTTTAGTGGCTACAAAGTTAAGTTTATCTTGCTAAAAAAAGAGGTTCATTATAAAAGATTCGAAAATTCTAGCCTTACTTTGTTTTATGCGTGTTTTTAAGCTATTGATTATTCTAGCATTTTTTTTGGGCGTGACCTATTTTGTCGATTTCGTTTATAGAAGCCTGATTAAAGTTCACTGCACCAGAAATAAATACCCAATTAGGGCTTGGAATAGGTAGTATTGTCTTTGATACGTTTAATTAGGATAGAATGGGTTTTGGCAATTACCATTTTGATCAGTTTGGATTACGTCATGAAATTTAAAAGCTATTAACGTTATTTGGAGTAATCTTGTCCATACTTATTTATCAAACCTTTATTTTATTGCCCCAATTAGACGAACGAGCAGCAATTGTTTTAAGTGGAATTACACCGCCTGCTTCTTATCATCATTGGTTATCTATCATTATTGAAGCAATTAAGTTAATTTGTTTAGTGATTTTCGGTGTGTTATTCACCCATAAAAATTTAAAATAAAATGATTCATCAAAAAGCTATTTCTATTTTCACCATTAGGCAATTGAAGATTTTACATTAAGTATCCATTAATCGCTCACAATTAATAATTCTAAATTACGTTTTTCATTTATAAAATTACTTATATTTGACTATGAAAAAATGTTTTTTTATTCTTTTATGTTTTGCAAGTCAATGGGCAATGGCTCAAAATACCTATCAGTTGGCGGTTTTGAAATACAATGGTGGTGGAGATTGGTATTCTAATCCTACCGCTCTTCCTAATTTGATTGAGTTTTGTAATAAAAATTTATCTACTAACATCAATAAAGATGTAGCTAATGTTGAAGTGGGAAGTTCTGAAATTTTTAATCATCCATTTATTCATATGACAGGACATGGAAATGTAGTTTTCTCTATTGCAGAATCCGAAAATTTAAGAAATTATTTAATGGGTGGTGGGTTTTTACATATTTCTGATAATTACGGAATGGATCAGTTTATTCGTAAAGAATTGGAAAAAGTTTTTCCGGATTTGAAATTAGAAGAGTTATCATCATCACATCCTATCTATCATCAGAAATATGATTTCCCTTCTGGCTTACCAAAAATTCATGAGCACGATGGAAATAAACCAAAAGGGTATGGAATTGTTTTTGAAGGAAGAGTAGTAATTTATTATGATTTTGAATGTGATTTAGGGGATGGCTGGGAAGATACTTCAGTACATAAAGACTCGGAGGAGACTCGTGCAAAGGCATTAAAAATGGGAGCCAATTTAGTTCAATATGCCTTGATGGGATCAGATGAATGATTTTTTTTCAATAATTCAAATTATACACAACAGTATCACCAACGATCGAACTTATTGAATTGCTAAAAGAATTGGTAGTGCCGTTTTTGGTGACAAACCAACTAAAAGAAATGGTTGGATTAGCTACTCGTTGACAAAGAAAAGAAGTATCAACGTTCATTCCATTTAAATTAATGGGTAAATTATTACAACATGAGCTACAACCGTTCGTTTCTGTTGTAGTTTGATACAAAATATTATCACCTGCATCAGTAGGATTAGTGTTTTTAATATTTATTTTAAACCATCCAATGGGATTGATGGCAAAATTGGTGACCGTATTAGATCCTGAAGTTACTACATCCGAAGAAATTTCTACTTCTTTTGCGTAGTATAAATTTTTCTCAACGATTACTTTATAAGTAATTGGATTTTCAGGCGTAAAAGTCACTGAATAATTTCCACTTCCATCAGTGGTAGTAGTGGCAACCGTATTAAATCCAGAATTAAAAACAGAGTTACTAGCCGACTGTTGCAATTTGATTTTCACCGTTGCATTTGCTACTGGAATTCCCTGAACGTTATCTGAAACATTGCCACTAAAAGTTACTGGCTCAGGCTCATTTTTTTTCTTACACTGAATAAAAAATATACTTACCAGAAGTAAAAACGATAGGTGTCGAAAAAATTTCATTATACTAATTTACGGAAATGAAATGTAAAATGCAAAATATTAAATGGATAATGTAAGAAAGCAGCCATAAGGTATTTCATTTTACATTATTAATTACTCCTTTCAGTCGTGAAACTGTTTTTCATTTTTAATTCTTGTTCAGTGTCCTTTCGCGGCCAAATATCTTTCCGCATCCAATGCCGCCATACAACCTGTTCCAGCAGAAGTTACCGCTTGACGATAAACTTTATCTGCACAATCACCGGCAGCAAAAACGCCTTCTACATTAGTTTGAGCGGTTCCTGGTTTTGAAATAATATATCCAGTTTCATCCATATCAAGCCATCCTTTGAAAACATCTGTATTAGGGTTATGACCAATCGCCACAAAAAATCCGGTTACTTCTATTTTACGTTCCACTCCAGTTATAGAATCTTTTACCAAGACAGCATCTACACCTTTTTCTCCATCCACATCAACAGGTGTAGTGTTCCAATGAATTTTAATATTGGATGTATTCATTACTCGATGTTGCATTGCTTTTGAAGCGCGCATTTTGTCTGTACGAATAATCATATGAACTTCTTTGCACAGTTTAGAAAGATAATGAGCTTCTTCACAAGCTGTATCGCCAGCACCAACAACGGCTACAGTTTGTCCTCTGAAGAAAAAACCATCACAAACAGCACAGGCACTAACGCCATAACCATTCAAACGTTGTTCATTGGGTAAGCCTAACCATTTTGCTGATGCACCAGTAGAAATAATTACCGTATTGGCATGAATTTCCTTGGTATCATCTACCCAAACCTTATGAGGAGTAGTGGAGAAATCAACTTTGGTAACCAAACCAAAACGAATATCCGTATCAAATCTCTTGGCTTGTTTTTCAAAATCCATCATCATTTCGGGACCTTGAATTCCATTAGGGTATCCAGGGTAATTTTCTACTTCAGTGGTGGTGGTCAATTGTCCACCCGGTTGTAATCCTTGGTATAAAACCGGTTTCATATCTGCTCTTGCGGCATAAACTGCTGCCGAATATCCTGCTGGTCCTGATCCGATGATTAGGCAATTTACTTTCTCTATAGTTTCGCTCATTTTTCGTGTTTTTGTGGATACAAATTTAGAAGTAAACTGTTAGCAATTGAGTACTATTTATCACCAATTTTTAAATTCTTAAAAATATTAATCTAGGGCAAGTTTTTTCGAGATTCATATTTTACCTCTCGCTTTCAACTTCATAGGAATGACCTGGATGTAATTAGAATAAATACAGCATTTAATATAATTTCTATGTGTAAATGCTTCTTTCTCCGACCTATTTTCAAGAGGTAATTTTTACGAAACAAACTGCGGGCACCTTTCAGGAAGTTCCGAGTGAGCGAGGAAATCACCTGAAAGGTCGCAAGTTTGTGAGTAAAATTTGCCTCTTGAAAATGAGTCTTGACTTTTTGTTTCTTTTTTGTCAAGAAAAAAGAAAAGGGGAAATGTTTTTAATTGGGAATTGAAAGAAAAACTATGATTTGTTTATATTCGACTTAATATAAACATAATATCTTTTCGTATTTTGCGTTGATTTTCATACCCATGCTACGCAAACATATAATTGTATTTTTTAGTTTATTAACTTTCAGTGGTTTCACTCAGGTTGGGGGAGATGATGTATATGATTTTTTGAATCTAACCTCTTCTTCTAGAATTGCTATGCATGGCTCATCGATGCTTTCTTTAAAAGAAAATGATCCTTCAATTGGTTTGGCAGCGCCATCTTTATTGAGTAAAAATAATCATCAACAATTATCCTTAAATTATATCAATTACGTAAGTGATATTAATTACGGATTTGCCCAATATGTTCATCATGTGGATAGCCTTGCTACGTTTAGCGCAGCGATGCAATTTTTAAATTATGGAACCTTTCTAGAAACAGACGTTACAGGTGAACAATTAGGCGAATTTTCAGCTGGGGATTATGCTTTAGTTTTAGGAGCTGGTAGGGAATTGGATTCTAATTTTTCTATTGGTGCAAACATGAAATTGATTTATTCGGATATGCGCATCAACCAATCATTCGGAATTGCTTTTGATGCGTCTGCTTCCTATAATAAAATATCAAAAGGTTTTTGTGCAACCTTCTTATTGAAAAATATGGGTACGCAAATTAAACCTTATTACGAGGGAAATCGCGAAAAATTGCCCTTTGAAATTCAATTAGGAGTGACCAAAAAATTGAAATATGCACCTATTCGTTTTTCAGCATTATTAACCAACTTACAGCAGTGGAAATTGACCTATATCGACCCCACTATTCAAACGCAAATTGACCCCACAACAGGCGAGGACATACTTCCAGAAGAACCAGGGTTTTTGAATAATGCTTTACGACATTTTGTATTTGGAGCTGAATTTTTATTAGGTAAAAATTTCTATTTTGGAGGATCTCTCAATTATAAAATGCGCCAAGAATTACGTTACCTCGACAAACCCGGAATTGTTGGTTTTGGTTTTGGTGCAGGAATGAAAATTAAGAAATTTCAAATTGGCTACGCATTGAATAAATACCATTTGGCAGGAGCAGCAAATACGATCACCATTGCTATGCGTTTGAGCGATTTTAAAAAGGTGAATTGAGAAAATGTTTTTTGCCGCGGATTTCAAAGATTTTATCAGATTAATTCCTCAAATATTAGATGACATTGATAAAATTAAGGCTAATGCAATTAAAATGAAAAAATTAACTTCATTAACAAAAAATCAATAAAGCATTTTGGATGAACGCAGAACAACAGCTAGAAAAAGCGATTTTATTTCATGAGCGTGATCCCAAAAAAATGAAAACTCGAAAGAAATTTCAGAATCTTTTTCTAATTCTACACCCAAATTATTGGTAAAAAGAGTGGTAAAAGAAACCAATTTCTATATTTTGAATAATGTGGTATGCCCTGCTGTTTTATTGGAATTAGGTTTTTTATTACGTGCACAAGATCGTGATTATTTTACCAGCTAATTGGAGCAACAATCAGTTGCTGAAATGATTCTTAAAAATATGGAGGCGAAATAAAAAAGGGAGCCTCTCGACTCCCTATTATTCAATATTCAATTCTCTAATCACCCTTCCGCTCCCGGATTCTCTTCTTCTTTTTTCTTAGAGGATTTTTTCGCTTTTACCACTTTGATGATCAATTCTTGTTTCTCTTTTTCTAAAGAAACACTAATGGTATCTCCTTCACTCAGATTCGATTTAATAATCTCTTCCGCCAATGGATCTTCTAGGTATTTTTGAATCGCACGCTTCAACGGACGAGCACCAAATTTCTCGTCAAATCCTTTATCAGAAATAAAATCTTTCGCCTCTTCAGAAAGTTCAATTTTATATCCTAAATCATGTAATCTAGAGTATAATTTTTTCAATTCAATATCAATGATTAAATGAATATCTTCTCTTTTTAAAGCATTAAACATCACCACATCATCAATACGATTCAAAAACTCTGGAGCAAATGCTTTTCTTAAAGCAGACTCAACAATTCCTTTTGTATCGCGTTCTTCATGATCTGTTTTCGATTTCGTACCAAAACCAACACCCGTTCCAAAATCAGATAGCTGACGCGCTCCAATATTAGAAGTCATAATGATTATCGCATTACGGAAATCAATCTTTCTTCCCATTGAATCGGTCATTTGTCCATCATCTAATGCTTGCAATAATAAGTTGAAAACATCTGGATGAGCTTTTTCAATTTCATCTAATAAAACAATAGAATAGGGACGTCTTCTTACTTTTTCAGTCAACTGTCCACCTTCTTCATAACCCACATATCCTGGAGGCGCTCCAATCAATCGAGATACTGCGAATTTCTCCATGTATTCACTCATGTCAATTCTCACCAATGCTTCTTCACTATCGAAAAGATATTTTGCTAATTCTTTTGCCAATTGTGTTTTTCCAACACCAGTAGGTCCTAAGAAAATAAACGAACCAATGGGTTTATTCGGATCTTTCAATCCTGCACGGTTACGTTGAATAGCTTTCACCACTTTTTGCACCGCTTCTTGTTGTCCGATAACCGCATTTTTCAATTGGTCACCCATCACCATTAAACGTCCGCTTTCTTTTTGTGCAATACGCTGAACAGGAATTCCTGTCATTTGTGCCACCACCTCAGCCACATTGTCTTCTGTAACGGTTACGCGATGAGATTTTGATTCTTCTTCCCATTTACGCTTTGCCGCTTCTAATTGTTCCTGCAATTGACGCTCAGTATCTCTTAATTTCGCTGCTTCTTCATATTTCTGAGAGCGAACAACATTATTTTTTTCTTCTTTAATGTCTTCAATTTTCTTTTCAATTTCTAAAATCGCAGGTGGCACATTTATATTGGATAAATGCACTTTTGAACCTACCTCATCCAAAGCATCAATTGCTTTATCTGGAAGGTGACGATCGGTGATATAACGAGCGGTTAATTTCACACAAGCATCAACCGCTTCTTTTGTATACGTTACATTGTGATGATCTTCGTATTTTTCTTTGATATTTTGAAGAATCTGAATAGTTTCATCAACGGTGGTTGGCTCAACAATTACTTTTTGAAATCTTCTTTCCAATGCACCATCTTTCTCGATGTATTGACGATATTCATCTAAAGTGGTAGCACCAATACATTGAATTTCTCCTCTGGCCAATGCAGGCTTGAACATATTCGATGCGTCCAGTGAACCAGAAGCTCCACCAGCACCAATAATCGTATGAATTTCATCAATGAAAAGGATCACATCCGGAGATTTTTCCAATTCATTCATTACTGCTTTCATTCTTTCTTCAAATTGTCCACGATATTTGGTTCCTGCTACTAATGAAGCAAGATCCAAAGAAACTACGCGCTTATTAAAAAGTACACGAGAAACTTTACGTTGAACAATTCTTAGGGCCAAACCTTCGGCAATGGCAGATTTTCCAACACCAGGTTCTCCAATGAGAATAGGGTTGTTTTTCTTTCTACGCGAAAGGATTTGACAAACACGTTCAATTTCAGCTTCACGACCCACAATTGGGTCTAGCTTTCCATCTTCGGCAGATTTGGTTAAATCACGACCGAAATTATCAAGAACAGGAGTTTTTGATTTTGAATCAGTTTTACGTTGGCTTTGTGAAAATGAATCACCAGCGGCTTCATCGTCATCGTCTGACGGATTATTCGACATTTCCGAGCGAGGGAAGTTGTTTTCTTTGTGCATTTTTTCGAGTTCTTCTTTAACGGTTTCGTAGAAAATATTATTTTTTTGAAGACTTTTTGTGGCCAAATTATCTTCGTCCTTCAAAATCGAAAGTAATAAATGTTCGGTTCCGATGATATTACTTTTGAAAAGTTTAGCTTCGAGATAAGTAATCTTCAAAACTTTTTCGGCCTGACGAACCAATGGAATATCGCCCATATTCACCGCTTTTCCGGTTCCCACATTTAAATTACGCTCCATCGATTTGCGCAATTCTTTGGTGTCAAGACCTAATGTTTTTAGTATTCTAATTGCTTTGCCTTCTCCTTCACGAATAAGACCCAGCATCAGGTGTTCTACTCCGATATAATCATGTCCAAGTCTTAATGCCTCTTCGCGACTGAATGTAATCACATCTTTCACCCTAGGTGAAAATTTTGCTTCCATGTTGTTTGTTCTCCCTCTTTGTTTGTTGTGTAAATCAATCTCACAAGAATCATCCCAAATTTACAAAATTCAGGTGTACCTTTTGTGTACGTTCCCTAAGTTGTTAACAGAGTCTTGATAACTTCCTTGTTTCAACAGATTTTTGTTTAAAAATGTGGATAAAAAATACCTCTTTCTCGAGAGAAAAAACTGTACTTTCGACCTCCTTTGAAAAAAGGAATAACAATAATTATGCAAATTGATAACTAAGACTTTATGGCAGAAGGAACTGGAGAACGGATAATCCCCGTTAGTATTGACGAAGAAATGAAATCAGCCTACATTGATTATTCAATGTCGGTAATTGTATCACGTGCCTTACCGGATGTTCGTGACGGACTCAAGCCAGTACACAGACGTGTGCTTTTCGGTATGCAGGAATTAGGTGTAATGTCGAACAAGGCTTACAAGAAATCTGCAAGAATTGTCGGGGAAGTGCTCGGAAAGTATCATCCGCATGGGGATACTTCTGTTTATGACACCATGGTTCGTATGGCTCAACATTGGTCATTGCGTTATCCAATGGTTGACGGACAAGGAAACTTTGGT
>CAMBFX010000012.1 GCA_945865695.1 Chryseobacterium gleum
GTGATTCGTGAAGATTCAGAAAATGAAAATTTGATATTCATTGGAACCGATCAAGGCATTTATTTTTCGTTGGATAAAGGAAATACATTTCAAAATTTAGATAGTGATTTGCCTCATGTGGCAGTTCACGATATGGTGATTCAAAAAAAAGCAAATGACTTAGTGATTGGAACACACGGAAGATCTATTTGGATTGCGAATATCTCGGAATTAGAAAAAATGAATGATTCGATTCAGAAATCAGAAATATATGTTTTTGACGATGAATCCATTTATTTTTCTAAAAGTTGGGGAAAGAAAGATGATTTTTGGTCGGACGTAAAAGAACCTATCGTTCGATTTTCCTATTATGTAAAAGGTAATTCGGAAGTAACGGTAAAGGTAAGTGCTTGGGATGGACAGGAATTATTTTCGGAAATTCTGAAAGCTGAAAACGGAATTAATTTTTACGATTACCATTTGTTAATAGATGCAAAATACAAGGATGCTTTCACAAAATCTTTATGGAATGAAAAAGATTCCGCTAAACCCGAGCATTTACCTGAAGCTGCTGAAAATGAAAAATTTTATTTGATTCCAGGAAAATACAATGTAGAATTTACAGCCAATGGAAAAACAGTGAAAAAAAGTTTAGAAGTAAAGGAGAAGAAATAAATGCGAATTCTCATATATATTCTTTTTTTAAAGCTTCTCTTTTGCTGTAATTCAGCAGTTAAAGAAAAACCTCTAGATTTAGAGCAAGTAGATGATATTTGTATTATCGAAATTAAAATATGAGAAAAATATTACTTTATATATTCATAATTGTATTTCAGATAAATTGGGCAAAAGCACAAATGTCTTCTGAAAACTATTTTGTTATTTATTCTAAATTTGTTTCTGAAGATTCAGTTGGACTCTTTGATCAAATATTTCTAAATAAAAACAAGGATAATTTTTATTCTCATTTAGCAAAAGGGGATTATTATCTTTTAAAACATGATAATAAAAATTCACTAAGTGAATATAGTTTAGCCGGCAAATTGTTTCCAGATGCAGATTCAATTAAAGCATTTTATCAATACAAAATTGGATATTTTTACTTTTATAATGATAATTACCCAGAAGCCTTGAGGTATTTTAACAAGGCGGCACACTATGTAAATAACAAACTTAAAAACAATTGGCATGCTCGACTTTACATGCAAATTGGAAACGTAAATATGACCTTAGGAAGCAACAAAAAAGCAACTGATAATTTTCTTTTAATCCTAAAATTCTATCGCAAAAAAAATGATATGAAACGACTATTCAATACTATGAATAATTTAGCTATTGGAAATATGAATATGGGAGAATTTAAAAAAAGTGAAATTTATTTTGATAGCTGCCTTAATTACAGAATTCAACAAAATGATTTTTATGGAATCGGACAAGTTCAAAATAATAAAGGTACTCTTAATTATAAGCAAGGTAATTACGAAAAAGCATTAGAATACTATCTTATTGGATACGAAAATCGACAAAAAGGAAATGTGCCGCTCCCTGGAATTATAGAATCTAAAATAAATATTGGAAAAACCTATCTTCAATTAAGAAATTTTAAAGAAGCTGTGAAATGGTTGGAAATTTCATACGAATTAGCTAAAGATATTGATCATACAGATTTACAAAAACGGGTGACTGAACAACTCAAATCTGTTTATTATGAAATGAAGGAATTTCAAAAAGCGTATTTAATTCAAGAAAAATATTTTCAATTATATGACACGCTATATGGTTTAGATAAAAAGCTAGAAGTGGAAAATATTAGTATGCAAAATGAGCTTCAGTCAAAAATTTATCAAGATAGCGTCATTACCTCTGAAAAAATCAAAAACGAAAAGATTCTTAATGAAGAAAAAGAAAAAAGAAATTGGATTATTTTATTTTCATTAGGAGCTGGAATATTATTTCTATCCTATTTTGTTTTTCAACTTTATCGTTCCAATAAACAAAGAAAAGATACTAACAGTATTATTTTAGAACAAAAAAATATATTGGATCAAAAACAAAAAGAAATTATAGATTCCTTTCATTATGCTAAAAGAATTCAATTTACATTACTGGCGCATGATGAATTTTTGAAACAAAATTTACGCGAACATTTTGTTCTTTTTATGCCAAAAGATATTGTAAGTGGAGATTTTTATTGGTCTACTAAAAAAGGGAATGATTTCTATTTAGCCATTTGTGATTGTACAGGACATGGAGTTCCGGGCGCTTTTATGAGTTTATTAAATATTACATTTTTGAATGAAGCTATTAATGAAAAAAATATTCCTGACCCTCATCTTGTTTTAAATCATGTGAGAGAACGATTAATATTAAATATGGAGGGCGCACAAGATGGAATGGATGGAACACTTATAAAAATAAGTGGCAATAAAATGTATTATTCTTCTGCACAAAATAAACCGATTCTTATTAGAAAGAATGAAATAATTGAATTAAGTACGGATAAAATGCCAGTAGGAAAAGGAGAACGAAAGGATTCCTTCCAACTTTTTGAAATAGATTTAATAAAAGGAGATGTATTGTATTTTTATACGGATGGTTTTGCCGATCAATTTGGTGGGCAAAAGGGAAAAAAATTTAAATATTCTAACCTTCAGAAATTATTACTAGAAAATTCAGATAAGGTCATGAATTTTCAATTGCAAAACCTTAAAAACAAATTCATCGAATGGCAAGGGAATTTAGAACAAGTAGATGATGTTTGTGTAATTGGAGTAAGAATTTAAGAATTATTTACTCTTCTATCACTTCCATCACAAACCTAAATCCGCGTGAACTGGTAGCTTCATTTTTTGCTTGATAAGTTTCAATTACCGTATTTCTTAAATAATATCCTGGATCTTGCCAGCTTCCACCCTTAGTGATTCCATATTCCGAAACAAACTCTTCTACATTTCCAGCCATATTATAAATTCCTAAATCATTTGGCCAATAAGAAGAAACGGGGGCAGTAATATCGTTTGCATCATTTAAACTTCCCGCCACTCCCATATAGGAACCTGTTTCGGCAACATATCGCAGTCTAATAGATTTTCTTCCATAAATACTCATTACCGAATCATATTCTCGATGAATGCTTGTTTCATCCAGTTGCATATAATTAGCCCTAGGTTTTCCATCGTTGTTTCTTAAATAAGTCCCATCCCAAGGAAAAAAACTATCGTCATATATACTGAAGTCTTTTATATCCTTCGATTTCCCTTTCTCTGCTTTTCTATAAACAGCTGCTGCGTACCATTCATATTTTGTGGGTAATCGAAATTTCACTTTTTTATGTTTTCTTTTTTCTGTGCTATTATATTTTTTAGTGAGCCATTCACAATACCTTATACATTGATTTTGTGTAACACCAACTAAAGGATAATCGCGATAAGCTGGATGTCGTAAATAATACTTAACGTAAGGTTCATTATATGCTAAAGGTTCTACCCAAACTAATGAATCCGGTAATGCTTTTTTCCAGGTTGTGTCATTATTTAATTTTAAATCATGAATATATTCCAAATATTGTCCATTACTTACTTCGTATGTAAACATATAAAATTCTTTCATCGAATAAGTATTCGGCAGTGAATAATCCATGATTAGCGTATCTGCCTCGCGATAACTAAACGACATATTGGGCACATAAACCATCAATTTATCCAAATCAGGCGATTGGTAAATGGATTTTCCCTTAGGACTCGGAAAAGTAAAAGAAGCTGCAAAAATTAAGGTAAAAATGAGTAGAATCAGTTTCATGTATTGGTTTTTACCAATCA
Source organism: Chryseobacterium gleum (assembly GCA_945865695.1). Classification (GTDB taxonomy): domain Bacteria; phylum Bacteroidota; class Bacteroidia; order Flavobacteriales_D; family UBA2798; genus CAMBFX01. The sequence goes on from CAMBFX010000012.1 coordinate 3,798, forward strand.
TAACGTCAAAATCTTTCATTAGTTACAAACCGTCCTTCAACTATTCAAAATACCCTTTTAAACTGTCAAAAATCATTCTTAGTAAAAAACAAAAAAAAATCAGGCTCTCACTGTAAAGTCAATAATGAAATTACATACATTTGGGCGTCTTAAAATTCAAAAAGAAACACAAAATCATATGGCCACTAAAACAGTAGCAAAAAAAGCAGCCGCTAAGCCGGCTTCCAACGGAGCTTCTATCGAGGCGAAAGTTGATGCATTCATGAAATCAGTGAAAGCGAAAAACCCGAATGAAAAAGAGTTTTTACAAGCCGTTCACGAAGTTGCAGAAACCGTAATTCCTTTCATGGAAAATCATCCAAAATACAACAACACTAAAATGTTGGAACGTATGGCCGAGCCTGAGCGTGTTATTATGTTCCGTGTTCCATGGATTGATGATAAAGGCGATTGGCAATTGAACCGCGGTTACCGTATTCAAATGAATAGTGCAATCGGACCTTACAAAGGTGGACTTCGCTTCCATCCTTCTGTAAACCTTTCTATTTTAAAATTCCTTGCTTTCGAACAAGTATTTAAAAATTCACTTACTACATTGCCAATGGGCGGTGGAAAAGGTGGTGCTGATTTTGATCCAAAAGGAAAATCAGATAATGAAATCATGCGTTTCTGTCAATCATTCATGACTGAACTTTCTAAGCATATCGGTGCAGATACCGATGTTCCTGCAGGTGATATCGGAGTGGGTGGTCGTGAAGTAGGATATATGTTCGGACAATACAAGCGTCTTCGCAATGAATTTACAGGTGTTTTAACTGGTAAAGGAATTTCTTTCGGTGGGTCTTTGATTCGTCCAGAAGCTACTGGCTACGGTTGTGTTTATTTCACTGAAGAAATGATGAAGACCAAAAAACAATCTTTGAAAAATAAAATTGTTGTAATTTCTGGTTCTGGAAATGTGGCTCAATATGCTGCAGAAAAATGTATTCATTTAGGTGCGAAAGTAATTACCTTAAGTGATTCTTCTGGATATATCGTAGACAAAGATGGAATCAATGCTGAGAAATTAGCTTACGTAATGCATATCAAAAATGAATTACGTGGACGTATCGATGAGTATTGTGCTAAATACAAAAACGCAAAATTCGTTAAAGGAAAAACTCCTTGGGGAGAAAAATGTGATATCGCACTTCCTTGTGCAACACAAAACGAATTGAACGGAGAAGATGCTAAGAAATTAGTTAGAAATGGAGTTACTGCAGTAGCTGAAGGTGCAAATATGCCTTCTACTCCTGAAGCAGTAAATTATTTCATTGCACGTAAAGTTCTTTTTGCTCCTGGTAAAGCATCAAATGCTGGTGGTGTTGCCACTTCTGGTTTAGAAATGAGTCAAAACTCCCTTCGTTTAAGCTGGACAAGTGCTGAAGTAGATGAAAGATTACATAACATCATGAAAAATATTCATGCAACTTGTGTGAAGTATGGTAAAGATGGAGATTATGTAAATTACGTTAGAGGTGCTAATGTTGGAGGCTTCGTGAAAGTAGCTGAAGCAATGTTAGGACAAGGACACGTATAATAAATACGAAGTAAGATTTAAGAAATATGAAGTAAGAGTCCTCGCTAGTCCCGATAATTATCGGGATAGCGGGGATTTTTTTATTTTGGTCTCAAGTGCGGTCATCCTGAGTAGAACTTACTCACGACCGGAGGAAGTAATCGAGTCTTCGAGATTCGTATCGAAGGATTAAATGTATCACTACTTTTTTCTTATCTTAGTAATCTAATTTCATCTATGAAAAACCTACTCTACTCTTTGCTATTCCTCACTTTAATCTTTCATTCCTCCTGCGGATCAGATGAAAAAACAGAAAAAGAAATTTCTAAAACAGAAAAAAAAGATACTTTGGATTCTGCTGGAGATACAATTGTAGAAAAAGAAAAAATACCTAGAGAAAGATTACCCAAACATACTGGCTCTTGGATAGATCAAAATTTAGACAATGATTTTTTCTATAGTGAAAAAGTAGATGAAATTGTAACAAATTCCAAAAATAAAATAGAGGCTCCCGATGGGGAAATAATGGATTACATCAATGATTATATTACTGCAAAGAATTTGAAAAAATTAAATGTACGTGAAGTAATTTACTACGCCTTAGCCTACCCTGCTTCTTTTTCTCAAGTTTGCGCAGAAGGATTTTATGATTCTACAGCAAACATTCCTAAAATAAATGGATATATCCCTTTTAGCTATGAAGCCGAAGAGTTGAGCGATTTACAATGGAACGAAATTAATAGAAGAAGAGATTCAGTGATTATGGCAATTACCGAATACATGGAAGAAAATCCAGATAAAATAAATTTAGAATATTTACGCTTATTAAAAAGACTGGATGCCGTTGAAGCTTTCCCCGTAGTGATGGCAACAGCTTCAAAAGATAATCTTGCTAATTATTCGTATTTATTGGAATTCATGCATGCCAATGAATTTGCACCTTTGAGGGAAACGGAATTTTATGATGCGATGTACGGAGATAATTCTTATTATACTAACAATAGTGTAAAGGCAACTCCCACTGTAAGAAAAAAAATTATTCAATTGGCAAAAGCGTTTTATAGTGATATGAATGGAGACTGATTCGGAAATTAAGAATGAAAAATTTAAAATTAAAAATCAAAGAATTACTGGCAGTAATTTTCATTTCCCTTTTTTTCTCTTGTAATTCTTCTATCGAAAGAAAAACAGTAGAAAAACCAAAACCCGAATTCGAGTGGGTAAAAATTCCAGCTGGAGAATATGTTTTGGGAGGAGAAAATTCATCTGTCAATCCAATTCATGAAATAAAATCAGATGAATTTTACATCACTCCTAATGAAATCACCAATGAGCAATTCAGGAAATTTGTAAACGAAACAAAATACATTACCACTGCTGAAAAATATAAAAACGCCAAAACATTTCATGTTGGCTTAGGAGAATTTGAATGGGTTCAAGATTCTACCGCTAATTGGAAATTTCCATTTGGAGAAAAAAATGGCGGAATAGAAGGAAAAGAAAACTATCCTGTTACCTGTATCAGTTTCATTGATATTTTAGAATATTGCCAATGGGCAGAAGTGCGATTACCTACTTTAGATGAATGGGAAATTGCTTCGCGTTGTGGTTCTCGGGATAAATATTTTTTCGGAAAAGATTCTACTTTGCTCAATGAATATGCCAATATATGGTTAAGCAGAACGCATGATACATTAAATGTAGAAGATGAATTTTTATATCATTCTCCAATAGAAACATTCAACCCTAATAAATGGGGATTGTATGATATGTATGGAAATAATTTCGAATTCTGCTCCGATCAATTTTCCCAATTAAAAAATAATCCTCGTCAAGTTTGTGCGCGTGGCGGCTCTTGGTGGTGTTCAAAAAATTCCTGTAACTTTTTTAATTCTATAGATATTGGTAGCGTAAATAAAATGGCTAGTTTTTCCAATCATGGATTCAGGGTAGTGAAAATAATTAAGAATTAATAATTAAGAATGAAAGACCAGAGATTTAAAATATTGTTGTTTTTACTTATTTTGATAATGGTCTCTAGGGGAAGAGCAAGAAAGTCTCCGAATGTAAACTTTAAAATCTTAACAAAGCTCTTTAAATTAAATACTGAATTTTTAAGCGCCCTTGTCTTTATTCCTCCCCTTGATAAGGGGAGGTGGCTCGTCTTCGAGACGGAGGGGTCCGTGAAATAGAAACTAAACAGTTTCTATTTCACGCCAATCTCCATTCTCCTTGATTAACTCTATTAATTCTTTCACTGCATTGTCAGAAGAAACATTTTTCTTCACCACTTCTCTTCCTTTGTAGAGGGAAATTTTTCCAACACCTGTTCCCACATAACCATAATCGGCATCGGCCATTTCTCCTGGGCCATTCACAATACATCCCATGATTCCGATTTTTATTCCTTTCAAATGATCGGTCACACTTCTTATTTTTTGAGTAGTTTCTTGCAAATCGAAAAGTGTTCGTCCGCAAGAAGGACAAGAAATATATTCTGTCTTAGAAATTCTGGTTCTCGTTGCTTGTAAAATACCAAAAGCAGTTCTATTATTTAATTGCGGATTGCTGCATTCAATAGTCTTCATCCAAATTCCATCTCCGAAACCATCTAAAAAAAGAGCACCGAAATCAGTAGAAGAATATAATTGTACGTTCTCATCATCCAACTTCGAATAATTTCTTTTGATAATCACAGGAAGAGTAACTTCCTTCAATAATAATTTAAAAAACAAAGCACGTTGCTCTGTCATTCCATTCTCGGAAAAAGTATCGAGAACTAAAACGACATTCGTATACTCTTTGATTTTAGCAATGAATTCTTCGTTCAATGAATTAATTTCTACTGCCACAAAATTCAAATCCGGATGTTGTTCCTCAGTAAAAAACTCAGAGGCGCAGAACAAAGGATAACTTCGTACTTTCTTATTATTCTTCCAAACTAAATTATTATAAATAATTCCCAATGTTCCAGGAATTTCAAAATCTAACAAATTATCTCCCGCATAAATATAATCGCAAGCTTGGTCAGTCAAATTCCATTTATCAAGAGGAACAGAATAATTATATCCAACAGCAAATAATGAAGCTGCCGTAATTTTTTCTTTAACGCTAAAATCTGCCAAAACAACTGGAACATGTTTTGCTCCTATATTCGAAACTTCATTGGTATTTCTTCGCTGATATTCGAATGGTGAGAATATTTTATATAATGCGTTCAAATCCGCGATGCATCGCGGATCTACTGAATTATTAATCGATCTTTTCGAATATCTATCTGCCAATCTCTTCGCAACTGGCATTTCAAATTCTGGATCTTCGGTTAATGAAACGCGAATCGTGTCTCCTAATCCATCTTCTAATAACGTTCCAATTCCTACTGCCGATTTTATTCTTCCATCTTCGCCATCGCCTGCTTCTGTTACCCCTAAATGCAAAGGATAATTCATTCCTTCCTTTTTCATTTTTGCAACGAGCAAACGATAAGCTTGTACCATTACTTGCGCATTACTTGCTTTCATGGAGAAAACTAATTCATGAAAATCATTGTCACGACAAATTCTGGCAAACTCTAATGCACTTTCTACCATTCCTAGTGGAGTATCACCATAGCGACTCAAAATACGATCACTCAACGAGCCATGATTCGTACCTATGCGCATGGCTGTTTTATTTTTCTTGCATAATAAAACTAGTGGCGTAAATTTTTCTCGGATTCTTTTTAGTTCCGCTTCATAACTCTCATCCGAAAAATCGATCTCATCAAATTTTTTCTTATCGGCATAATTTCCTGGATTCACTCGCACTTTTTCTACAATTCCTGCGGCAACTTCAGCTGCATTAGGTGTAAAGTGAATGTCGGCCACCAATGGTGTCTCGTATCCTTTTTCAACTAATAATTCTTTGATTTTGGCTAGATTTTCTGCCTCTTTTTTACTTGGGGCGGTGATTCGCACTAATTCGCATCCCGCTTCAATCATTCTTATGGATTGCTCTACCGTTGCTTCGGTGTTCATGGTATCCGTTGTCGTCATTGATTGAATACGAATGGGATTTTTTCCTCCAAAGCCCACTTTTCCAACTAAAACTTCTCGAGTTAAAAAACGAGAATACGAAAACAAGTCGTTGCAATATTCTCTTCCCGCATAACTAAATAAATCTAATTCCATGAAAGCAAAAATACAGAATAGAATTATTCATGAAGCAATAATTAATAAGAAATGCCAATTTTAATTAACATACATTAAGAGAAAACGATATTGAAGCAATAAAACTAAAATCATTCCTTTCAATCTATAAAATTTAGCTCATAAAAAACCCCGATTGTTAAACCAGGGATAAAAAACAAGAAAACTTGGTTATTTTTTAAAACTTAGAATGAATCTTAATTCCTCGAAATTTTGAAATAAACAGGAATGGTATAACGAACATTGACTGCTTTATCCAATTGTTTACCAGGAACCATTTTAGGTAAAGATTTTACTGCTCGAATAGCTTCTGCATCCAAATCTTCATGTACGCTTCTTTTAATTTTTACACTGGTAATATCACCTTCAGTATCCACGATGAATTCAACGTAAACTTTTCCTTCAATTCCTGTAGCTAAAGCCATTTCAGGATACTTCACTTTCTTATTGATATGGCTCAGTAATTCTTTTTCAGTTTCTGATTTTCTCTTCACTTTATCCTTTATAGTTAAAAGGTTTTGGTAGGTTGGCATTTCTTCAACAATATCAAAAATCTCATTGGTAATCGGTCCAACGGGTGTCCAAGTATCAATTATCACAATGGTTGTATCTCCAGGAACGCCAATAGTTGTAGATACTTGATTTTGATTTTGGGTAGTTTGAACATTAGTGGATACTTGTTGGGTATTAGAAGTATTACTCCTATTCTGGTTATTTGTGTTCTGCGGATTACTCGGTTTAGGGGCATCTGGCTTCTTGATATCATAATCGATAATATTTTCCATTTCTACCGCATCCATTTTTCCGGTAGTTACTTTATCTCTTTTAATATCCACGGTGGCATATTCAAAGCCTACCAGAGTGATACCTAACGAAAAGATAAGACCTAACTGTAATAAGGTCGCAGGCTTCATGCCTTTTTTAATTACGTTTTGAGTGGGAGTTTTCATAGCAACAAGTTTTGAGGTTAAACAATCAGCATCCAAGGACATTTATTTGTTCTTAAGATGATTTAGTAGAGATTGCTTATAACTTGTGCTTTTAGGGGGTTAATGTGTTTATAACGGATGATATTTAAAAAAGTTGTACTTGAACTAAAAAAAATATCTTTGGGGACTGAAAAAATACCCTTATGCAAATTGAACAACTTAGCGAACAAGAAATTATTAGACGCCAGAAATTAGATGAAATCAGAGCTTTAGGCATTGACCCTTATCCGGCTCCAGAATTTAATGTGAATGCTTTTGCTGCGCATATCAAACGTGATTTCGTTCCAGAAGCTGCAGGGTTCGAAAATGTAACTCTTGCAGGTCGTTTAATGGGCGTTCGCGATATGGGTAAAGCTTGTTTTGCCGAATTGATGGATTCTTCTGGAAGAATTCAATTATATATTCGTAGAGATGATATTTGCCCGGGTGAAGACAAAACTTTATTCGATTCTCTTTTTAAAAAATTAGTGGACATCGGAGATTTTATTGGAATTACCGGATATGTTTTTGTGACGAAAGTTGGAGAAACTTCTGTTCACGTAAAAGAATTTAAATTATTAGGTAAATCTTTAAAACCACTTCCTATTGTTAAAACAGATGCCGATGGAAATGTTTTTGATGCTGTAAGTGATCCTGAATTTAGATACCGTCAGCGCTATGCTGATTTAATTGTTAATCAAAATGTAAAAGAAGTTTTCATTAAGCGAACAAAAATGGTAAACGCCATTCGTTATTTCCTCAATGAAGAAGGTGCATTGGAAGTAGATACTCCGGTATTGCAAAGTATTCCGGGTGGAGCAACGGCTCGTCCTTTCATTACACATCATAATGCATTAGATATTCCATTGTATTTGAGAATTGCCAATGAACTTTATTTAAAAAGATTAATCGTTGGTGGATTTGATTGGGTGTATGAATTCTCGCGTAATTTTAGAAATGAAGGAATGGACAGAACGCACAATCCTGAATTCACCATTCTTGAATTTTACGTGGCCTACAAAGATTATTTCTGGATGATGAATACCACAGAAAGTTTATTGCAATTCGTGGCGCAACAAACCAACGGTACACATGAAGTGAAAATGGGTGAGAATTTAATTTCTTATAAAGCTCCCTTCAAGCGCATTTCTATTTACGATGCGATTAAAGAACATACGGGTATTGATGTTTCTCAAATGAACGAAGATCAATTACGTGAAACATGTAAGAAATTACATATCGAAGTAGATAACTCGATGGGAAAAGGAAAATTAGTAGATGAATTATTCGGAGGGAAATGTGAATCACATTATATACAACCCACCTTTATTATTGATTATCCAGTGGAGATGAGTCCGCTCACCAAAAAACATAGAAGCAAAGAAGGATTAGTAGAGAGATTCGAATTAATCATCAATGGAAAAGAAATTGCCAATGCTTATTCGGAGTTGAATGATCCGATTGATCAGCGCGAACGTTTCGAAGATCAAGTAAAATTAATGGAGCGCGGTGATGATGAAGCCATGTTCATCGATTATGATTTCTTGCGTGCCTTAGAATACGGAATGCCGCCTACTTCTGGAATTGGAATTGGTATTGATCGATTAGCCATGTTGATGACAGGACAAGTGAGTATACAGGATGTTTTGTTGTTTCCGCAGATGAGGCCAGAGAAGAATATGGAAGAAGCGGAGAAAGGGGAATAATATTTTTAGTTATCGGTTTTTCGTTTGAAATATATTGAACAATAATTTCAACAACTATTTTATTTTACACAACTCCAATTCTCCCCTTGTCTGAGGGGAGATGTCGAGTCTTCGAGACAGAGGGGTCTTTTGTTTGAAATATATTGCACAATAATTTCGACAACTATAATACAAAAACGTACCCCAATCCTCCCCTTATCTTAGGGGAGGTGCCCGCAGGGCGGAGGGGTTCTACTCTTTTACTTCCATCAACTTCCCACTGCCCTTCTCCTCCACCACTCCATTTCCATTCCCAACCGCTTTTCCATTTTTTACTTTCTTACATTTCACTATTCCTTTCCACGATGTTTGTGATGCAGAAGCAAGATTGGCATTATCCAAAATTAATTTGGCGCCTTTCTCGAGGTAAATAGTAGAACCTTCGGTGAGAAAACAATTTTTTGTTATGGTTAATGTTTTGTTTTTCTTCACCACCATATCGCCTTGGAAAACGGTATGCTTATCAATTGTTTTATTGAAACGATAAATTTCTGTTTTATTTTTATCGTAATTTACCAATGTAGTAGTGCGAATTCTTGATGCATCACTTCGGTATAATTTATGGATGAATGCAATTTGCTTAGGAGAAAGATATCTTCTGCAAACATTATATCCCATAATATTATTTGAAACAGCAACGCTATCGCACATCAACCAACCAAACTTATCTTTAGTAGGTAAATCATCAAACTGCGGATAATCGGTATGATTTAATCCTATGCAATGTCCAATTTCATGTGCGATTAATTGTGATCCTACCCATTTGTAATCAGGGCCCCAATTGGTCATATTCAAATAATAAGGGTTAGGTCCGCAACCAAAACCCTGCTTTGGATCAAAAGTTCCTGTAGCTAAAATATGTATATAATTTTTATCCGAATTTAATTTATCTACCCAAATATCCGAATCACAATTTCTACTAACATCTACCAAATGTGAAATTGCACCTAGAGAATCTCCTGTTTGAAGCTTCTTCCCTTTCAGTCGTAAATAAGTTATTTTATTTTCTTTCCAAGCACTATCAATTTTATATCCTCCATTATTATTAGTTGAACGGAATATAATGATAGAATCAATATTCTTCTTAAATGGCTGCGGACCTAAACCAGTAAAACCAATTATATTTTTTTGACTATCTACAGACTTAATATTGATGGGAAAACCTCCACTTTCATTTAATCCTCTAGACCATCGAAGCCAAGAAACGGAATCGGTGTAAAATTTTATATCTACTAATTTAAATCGAATTCTACTATCATAAATAAATGGAATTTCTTCATGATTCTCTACTTTCAAAGTGGGTTTATCAAAAGTGCTATAAAAACCATTCATATTTTCAAAATGCTTTTGAATAATAACCGTATCAGCCAAAATAAAATTTTTAGGGTCCTCTTTTTTATAATGAAAAACATGAACCTTCACTTTAAATGTCAATGGTTCATCATTTGGCGATGGATAATAATCGGGTAAATCCACCTTATTATTTTGAGCGTTCGCAACAGTTCCCAAAAAAAGGAAAAAAGAAATGACAAGTAGTTTACTGATAGATATCATACTTCAAATTTAATCAGAATACATATTAATATTTCATTTGATTGTTTTTAATTTTACTTTTATCTTATGAATCTCCCAGAAATTCTAAAATCGGCTAAAAAATACCATTCTGATCAAGAAATTATTCAGATGACGGCCGATCAATTAATTAAAGATATGGGTGATTTTTCTATCCCCATTCAATTTAAAGCCCGTCTGAACGAATCATTCGGGCAGGGAGATAAAGAAACTCCCTATCGCGAACTTTTCGATCAAGTAGAGCCAGTCATCTATACATTAGAAATGATGCAACCCGAAAAGTTAAAATCTTTACTCTACCGAATAGATATCTCAGAAAATGAAATCAAAAAACATATTTCATCGGCAAATCCAAATTTAGCTAAAACCAAAACCGATTTATCTTCGTTCATCACCGATTTAGTTCTACAAAGAGAACTGCAAAAAGTACTCACAAGAATATACTTTAGCTCACCTGAACGCTTGGTCTGACTTATTATTATGCATGCATAACAATTTACCAAATTTTCTTTTCTTAGTATGTATGCATGCATAAAATTAGCCTATTTTTCAAAAATAATGCAGTAACTCTTAGCACAACGATTCGACCGTTCGTTGAACTGATTAAGTGCTTTAGATATTTGAAGGAAGTAGTATTTAAAATTACAATTGTTGATGTAGGTTAACATTCATAAGAAATTTAGGTGGTTTAAAGTTTGCTTTCCTGAATGTTTCATCAGAATAATCACAGATGGAAACCTGCAACTTTTAGTAGGAAGAAATCAGAAAGAAAAAGAACTAAAACTTTTGAAGGCTCTGCGAGGTGGCAGGGCCTTTTTGATTTATAATTTACATTAGAATTAATATGGACTCACCCCTGTCAAACGAAGTTTGACTTCCCCCTCTCTTGAAAGAGAGGGGGCAGGGGGTGAGTCACGAAAATAAAATGATTTTTTACCTCAATAATTTTCAGGTGCTATCAACATGATACTATTCAATTTTAAATATTATTTTGACTTGCTTTCTCAAATTACAAAATAATTATATTTTTGCCTCCATGAGTAATTATATAGAAATACTTCAACGCTCCCGTTCACTTAGAAAAAATCAAACACTTGAAGAAAGAGTTGTTTGGGAAATAGTTCGAAGTCGTAGGTTGATGAATTTGAAATTTACAAGACAACTTCCAATTATATACAATCGAATGAAAACATTGAATTATTATATTGTTGATTTCTATTGCCACGAAAAAAAATTGGTACTTGAAATAGATGGTAAAATTCATGATTTTCAAAAAGAATATGACCGAGAAAGAGAATCAATTATTGTTGATTTTGGATTAACTATTATCCGTATTAAAAATGAAGAAACTAAAGATAAAAATGAGTTGAAAAAGAAACTGATTGAGTTAATTAGTAAATTGGACTCACCCCTGTCAAACGAAGTTTGACTTTTGCCTCTCTCGAGAGAAACTGAATAAGTTCTATTTTAACAAGAAAGAAAAATGTATTTGTTTTTTTGACTCACCCCTGTCGATCGTAGGTCGACTTTCCCCTCTCTTTCAAGAGAGGGGGCAGGGGGTGAGTCACGAAAACATTTACATTGTCAAGTTCCAATCAAAACTTTTGAAGGCTCTGCGAGGTGGCGGGGCCTTTTTGATTACTATAAATTAATTATGGACATATTAGTATAAAATGTTCTGATTCCCCTAAAAATTGCAATTTAATGTCAACTTAATTGTTAATTCAATACGAAATTGAATAGGTTTTTTCCTCAGCAGGGTTCAAGTAAAAAGAATCATAATGATCTGTTGTCACTCCGTTTTCAATTACCTGCCAATGTAGATTCCATTCATGATAAGGGACCGCATCGAATTGTAAACCTTGAAATGATTCACAACCAACTAAAATAATCGTATTGGTAAATGGATAACCATCCATTACATTATCCACCCATAATTTAAATGTATCGGTTGGCTGACAATTTGCATTTGACAAATCCCATTTAAGATATGACTTATAACAAAGGGTAAATATCACATCTTGTCTGCCTCGATCCATATCTATATCCGAATCCAAACCTCTTTCTGGAGAATCTGGCATAAATTCACCACTAGTGGATACATTGCAACTATATGATGAAAATGAATGATACCAAACGCGTATTTCAAACTCTCCATTTTCATCCGTATTATCAGCATCTGCGGTTGAAGTATTACGGAATGCTGGAGTTCTAGCAGCATAGACTCTCATATTTACCATAGGCTGCCCTGTAGCAAAATCGATTACTTTTCCTTTTACTGTTGTGCCGCCAATTTTATTGCATGCAGAGAAAGTAAGTGCCAAAAATACGAAAACTAAATACTTCATTATATAACTATAAATTTAGCATGATGGTAATAATTCTCATCCTTCAAGACAAGAATATATACTCCTACTGATAATACCGAAATGTCAATTGTTTTGGAATTACTTTCATTATACAATACTACATTGCCTAAGATATCCGTAATAGTAATTTTTGTATAATTTATATTCGTGATTATTGAAATCGAACCTGATGATGGGTTCGGATAAACAGTGATTGGTAAAGATTTAGTGCTAACCGAAAACTCTTCTATTAAAGTTGCAACTTGTCTTGTCTCATTCTCCTCATTGAAATAATATTCATCATCTAATTTCATTTCAGCACAAGGATATCCCTTTATTTTAGCTAGAAATCTACTTCCTTGTTTTGCACAAAAACCCGGTTTCAACAAGATTTGATCTTTAGCATAAAAAGTACTTTCTGCTGCATTTAATATTTCGAAATTTCCTGATGGAGTAGAATAAGTAACGTTAGCTCCTGCTATAATTCTTTCTCTTGCTTCAAAATCTGCACGATAACCGACAGGCACTAAACCTATCGATTTATTTTGTAAGTAAAGATTTTTAGAAGAGATTTCATCTAAAATAAATTCTGAAGTTTCTAATCCTTCCCCATCAACATGTTTTTCATTTTCTGGCGAGGCGTAAATTGCATCGTAAGGAGTGTAATCATAATGGTCATTTGGATGTTTAATATGTGGGTATCCTTTATCATCAGTTTCTAAACTTGGATTTACCCAAGTTAAATCATCATTTCTTACATCATATACAAAATCATTGCCAGTATAATTTTTAATATCCAATGTACTTACAGTTGGAGTAAAACAATCATCTGATTGATTTAATATTAAACTAAAAAAAGGAGAAGGAGGTAAACTTGTATAGGCAATTGATGAAAAAATATTTACCGTAGGAGATAAACCTGAGGATCCAGAGGGTGCATTATCAATTTTTAATGAGTTTGATGTCCATTTAGATGTTGAATAAATATTTAATGTAACAAAGCCGAATAAAGTAACTACTCCTGTTGATCGATTAAATACATTATTTATTCCAATATCAGATGCTTTTGCATGAACCTTATTTCGAATGGCAGGAAAAAGTATTTGTAAGGGAGGTATCGGAAGTGGATTAAAATTTGTGTTTTGAAGAAAAAATATAGTCTCGCCATCCAAATAATCTCTCCTTGTGCCAATAGAACTACCATTGGCAACACCAATGTTGCGTGTAAAAGCTGGATAGCCAATATTACTTGTAAACGAATGAGAAAATGAGTTCAATCTTCCTAATAATATTGTTCTGTCGAAATGATGTCCTTGTCCAGCTGCAAAATTAGAATTACCCGTCATGCTATAATGATAAATAAGTAATTCTTTAGCTGCTGCACTTCCTAACAACCGATTGTGAGTTAGGTTCACAAATAAATTTGCAACTATTCCTAAAGCATTTAAAGGCGGAAAATCACCAATACTTCGTAGGTTATGTTGTGTTCCCAATGGAATATTTGCTCCCTGAGATTCTCCCTCATAGGAAATATATGTACGAACTTTATGATAATCTAAAATACCATCCATGAAATCTTTTTCATATTCATTTAACATCAGTCTCGTAGAAAAAGAACCAGCACTAACACCTGTATAGGTAATTTCATAGTTCTCAGGACCAGGCGTGATTAATTTTAAATATTCATTGATTTCATACAAAAGTTCTGCATTGTGATGAGCCCTTCCTGTGCCGTCTTTAAATCTAACTATAATTACATCGTATCCATCATTTCGTAATACATCCAATAATCTATTGTAATTATACTTTTTATAATATTTCTTGATGCTGGTTCCAAACGGATTGAATCCTGTAACATACACTAATGGCTTTCTTAATTTATACGAATTTGGATCAAAACAATTGGTATAAATTCCAATTTTTGCCTCTTGTTCCTCTCCATCGATTGTAACACTAAAAGTCTGCTCCCGGTCTGGATTTGGTGCATTTGCACGATCTGGAGAATTATCCAAAAACAAATTTGATCGAACAATGAACTCTTCGTTATTAATGAGATTTAATTTAACTTTTAATTCAATAAATCCCCCACTTCCATAATTAACCAAATAATAATTACCAATGGTTACCTCTTGAAATCCTAACCCATCACCAAAATCCACATCTATACTCTGTATTTCATCCTGAATGTTTGTAAAAATAAACTGATCTGAAATTTTAAAATTAATTGAAGAAGAAAATTCCTCATCAATTAATGGAGAAGCGCCAAATACAAATTTTTCATCAAAAACATTAGCAGTTCCAATTTCATTAAATTGTCTATCATTAACAATTTCCAAAAGATTTGAATCAATTGCATATGGCTTAATTTGATGGTATTTAAAAGCCATAACTCCAATAGCGACAGTTGGAATTTCGGAAGTCGCAAAATTATCGGTATAAGTATCAGCGATTCGATCAAATAAATCTATCAATTTGGGCATTGCAAATCTATTTTTGTGTGCGATTTGCATTTCACCATACATACCTAACCAACTATTAGCATTTAAAATAGTATCGGAATTAAAACCATTCATTTGCCCAACCTTACTTACACCAGCACACCTGTTATATAGTATCTCTGATGGATAATTGGTAATATCTAATAAATCATATCTTTCATCCATCGCATCATAAAAATCAATTCGATTTGTTGTATCAATACCATCCCAAAAATTCTGTGCATTTGAATTTACAAATAGAAAGATAAATAATATAGTTTTAAATATTTTCATTCTTGTAAATAGTTAAATAATTATTTTTTTAACAGTGTTTCCGATTTGAACCAAGTATATTCCTTTTGGTAAATCAGCAATTGAAATAGTTTCAAATGAAGTATTCAATTGTTTTACAAAAATCAATTTTCCATCCAATGATAACATCTGCAATTGTTCAAGTTCATTTATATTTCTATTTATAAATAAGTTTCCATTATACGTGTGAACTGAAAAGTCAACAGCATTCTCATTCACTGATGTCACTATTTGTCCAGCTAGAATTCCTTGATTTGGAACAGAATTGAAGGCATAATCTTTAATGATGATAGAATCACAATTGGCAGTTACATCCATTCTAATCCAACCATAGTGCATATTCGAACCGATTTGAAATCTTAATCCGAGGTATTTATCGGTTTGACCATGCCAAACACCAGTGAGACTTGTGCTACTAAAAGAAACTGTTTGGGCTACTCTGGTATTTTTAAAAGCTAATGGAGTTAAGTATGTATAAAAATTATTGAACTGTTGTAAGGCATTGATAGAAGAATTAAAGTTTAGTGCATCATTGTTATTTGATGAATCAACTATAAATTCGTTGTTTATATTTATGGCTCCTGCCATTGCACCATTTTGGTAATCAATAAAAGCTAGACCGTAATAGGGGCCCGTTGAAAACAATCCGGTTTGACTTCCAAAACCAGCAAAGAAATTAAAATCATCTTGCAGATCTCCATCAAAGTCTATTGGATATACATTAGTCATATCATGTAATATTAAATCAGGAGATAAATCCGTATAGGAAATTTGTGCCTGCAAATTAATATTACCTAAAAGCATTGCTCCAGATACTGTAGAGTATTTTTTTAGTTTTTTATTAAGTTCTTTTTCCATTCTATTTTTCATTATTCAAATAAATACTAAGTGTATAATATTCCAATTTTTTCCATTCTCTTAGAAAATCAATCATTAGAGTCTTCTAATAACATTTTTTCAATTTTGGTTAGTCTTTCAAGTAGTTTATCATTGTTATCTTGTATTAGTGCATTTTGTTCCTTTAATGTTTCGATTTCTTCATTCTGTTCTGCTAAATAGATGGTTAGTTTTTCAATATGTTCCTGTTGAAGTCGGGTAATTTCACCCAAACCAAAGGATTTTTTTTGATCTATATCCTGGGAAGATGGAAACCCTGGTAAATGTTTTTCGCTGGTATAAAATTTCTTAACTTCACTGATGGGAGTTAAAACAAATTTTTCATCAAAGACATAATCAGGCCAAGGCCAATCAGCTCTTAGTCTTACATCAATTTCCTCAGCAATTACTTTTCCGTGCACGGCTAATTTATAGCCTTCTGGAATAAAAGTGGTTGCAATTCCAACTGCACCTGTTTCATTATTACCATTTGATTTAGAAATAAAAAAAGTTGGGATATTACTATTAAAACCAATCATTAATGAATTGGATTGATTATTGCTTAATCTATTTGTTGTATTAATTCCTGATCCAATTACAAATGATTGAAATCCACTAACTGAAACGTTGGTGCCCAAGGCGATTGAGTTATTTCCAGTGGCAATTGAATTACCTCTGCCTAATGTAAATCCTTGAATTTGTAAGAATAGTGAAGGATTAGAGGGGTTGCTGTAAATTGTATTTGTCCAACTAATTTGATTTTTGTTATCCTGTATTGTAATAGAACTATCTCCAAAATGAATAATACTATCAGTACTTGTAATCCTATTCGTATAAATCTTATTAGTAAAAATATCCTGATCAAATCTCGCCTTCACTCCCACATGAAAATCTTCGGTTGGCATCACTCCAATTCCAACTTTACCCACATTACCGTAATTGATAACGGTATTATAATTTGCATTGGTGCTTTGCACAAATAAATCTCCATTTAATCCACATAATTCGTTACGCGAACCGGGAGTATTAACATCAATACCTTTCAAGCATAAAGACGTGGAGATTTTGAATTCTTTACCGCTGGTTACGATATCAATTACATTTAAGGCTGTTCCGCTAATACTTCCCGCAGCAAGAATGTTTCCGCTTGTAAGAATGTTTCCTGCAACTGTTAATTTCTCGGGCGCTAGATTGGTTCCAATCGCCACATTTTTGGTGTGGTCAGAATACAAAACAGAATTTAAAATGTTCCAACCACTGGTATTGGATATTGGCCCAAATGTTCCGTCACCATGCAGAACGTCATTATTATTTCCTGTATAATCTATTCTATAAATTAAACCATCATCTTTAATCCCTAAAAGTCCATTTGAGATTCCAGTTAAATTATTTAAAAAATATTCTCCATTGGGGGCAATTCTCAAACGTTCTGTTCCATTTGTAACAAATCTCAAAGATTCATTATTGGAAGTTCCAACAGCAGAGGAGCCGGAAGCTACATTAGTACCATCTAATTTCCACCATAAAGATGGAGCCTGCGAATAAGAATAATAAGAAAGGGAGAATAACCCTAACATAAGAATGATTTTTTGCATACTGTTTAGTTTTAAACAGCACCTAAATTGAAAAAAAAAAAATCACATACACAAGTTTATTATGTTAAAAGATTTTTGTGTTCTGACCAAATTACCTTAAATTCCTATTTTTTAAAACCATAAATCCGCATTTCACTTTATACCATAAGCTAATAATATTGGAGAACTTATTTCACCAAAAAATGCAATTTCTTTTCAACTAATTCACTAATTGGCTAATTGGCTAATTGGCTAATTAGTATCTTAGTCCCATGAACGAAAACTCTCACCCAGCCGAAGCCACAAAAAAGCTCTTCCTCCTCGATGCATTTGCTTTAATATACCGCGGATATTTTGCCTTGAATGCCAATGGAAAATTCAATCCTATTAATTCCAAAGGTGTAGATACTTCCGCTATCCTCGGTTTCACAAATACGTTAATGGAAGTTTTACAGAAACAAAAACCAACCCATATCGCTGTTGTTTTTGATATGGCTGGCCCTACTCAACGTCACGAAGATTTTTCTGATTACAAAGCCAACCGTGAAGAAATGCCGGATGCTATTAAAATATCCATTCCCTATATCAAAGATATCATCAAGGCATTCAAAATTCCTGTTCTCGAATCAGCAGGTTATGAAGCGGATGATGTGATTGGTACATTGGCAAAAAAAGCAGAGCAACAAGGATTCGTCACCTATATGATGACTCCCGATAAAGATTTTGGTCAACTCGTTTCAGAAAATATTTTCATTTACAAACCGGGGCGTTTTGGCAATGAATCGGAAGTTTTAGGAGTGAAAGAAGTTTGCGAAAAGTTTGAAGTAGAAAATCCATCGCAGGTAATAGATATTTTAGGATTATGGGGCGATGCCGTAGATAATATTCCAGGAATTCCAGGTGTGGGAGAAAAAACAGCGAAGCAATTAATCAAGCAGTTCGGCTCAATGGAAAACATGTTGCAAAACACTTCCGAGCTTAAAGGAAAACTAAAAGAAAAAGTAGAAGCAAATGTGGAGCAAGCATTAATGTCGAAAAAATTAGCTACTATTCTTTTGGATGCACCCGTTGATTTCAAAGAAGAAGATTTAATTCTCGAAGAGCCCGATAAAGATAAAGTTTTAGAAATATTTTCAGAATTGGAATTCCGTACGCTAGCAAAAAGAATTTTAGGAAAAGAAATCGGTTCTACTGCAATGACTCCAGCCGCAGTTGCTGCAGTAAATAAAAACGGACAGTCGGATTTATTTGCACAAGGTGAAATTCAGAGCGAGAATGAGAACGAGAGCGTAGCAGAAATAAAACTAGAAGATTTCAAAACCATTGAAACTGTTTCTCATAATTACATCGTATTGAATGAAGAAAATGAAATTCGTTCACTCGCTGAAAAAATTAAAACTAAAAAAGAATTTTGCTTCGATACCGAAACTACAGGATTAGATTCTCTCACTGCAGAAATTGTAGGAATGTCGATTAGTATTAAAGCGCACGAAGCCTATTACATTCCTTTCGCTGAAAATAAAGAGGAAGTGATGAAAAAATTATCCTGGCTAAAAGATATTTTTGAAAATGATTCCATTATGAAAATCGGACAAAATATCAAATATGATTATTCTATTCTTAAAAACTATGGAATAGCATTAAAAGGAAAATTGTTTGACACGATGCTTGCTCACTACCTCATCGAGCCCGATAAAAAACATGGAATGGATTTTCTAGCAGAATCATTTTTGAATTATAGTCCGGTTTCAATCGAAGATCTTATTGGTAAAAAAGGGGCGGCTCAAGGAAATATGCGCGAAGTTCCATTGGAGCAAATCAAAGAATATGCGGCTGAAGATGCAGATATAACTTATCAATTAAAAGAGATCTTCGCTCCTGAAATAGAAAAAGAAAATTTTACTTCTTTGTTTTTCGAAATAGAAACTCCGCTTATCACTGTTTTATCCGAAATGGAAAGACAAGGCGTAAAAATCGATAAACAAATGTTGAACGATTATTCTGCTAAACTGGATGGTGAAGCAAAAGAATTAGAAAAAGATATTTTTAGACTCGCTACTACTGAATTTAATATCGATTCTCCCAAGCAAATGGGACAAATACTTTTTGAAATTTTAAAAATTGATGATAAAGCGAAAAAAACTAAAACGGGGCAATATGCCACCGGCGAAGAAATATTGAGCAAGCTTGTAGATAAACATGAAATTATTCCAAAAATTTTAGAATACCGTGAAGTAAAAAAATTAAAATCAACTTATGTTGATGCGCTTCCTGAAATGATTAATTCTGCTACAGGAAAAGTACATACCAATTACATGCAAGCGATTGCTGCTACTGGGAGATTGAGTTCTAATCATCCCAATCTTCAAAATATTCCTATTAGAAGTGAGCGCGGAAAATATATTCGCAAAGCTTTTATTCCTACAGATGAAAATCATGTTATTCTCTCTGCCGATTATTCGCAAGTAGAATTACGAATCATTGCCGCATTAGCCAATGATGAAAATATGATTCAAGCTTTTCAAAATAAAATAGATATTCATACTGCAACTGCAGCAAAAGTTTTCAATGTAGAAATAGCAGAGGTAACTAAAGATATGCGAAGTCGTGCAAAAGCAGTTAACTTCGGAATCATTTACGGACAAACGGCATTTGGTTTATCTCAAACATTAAGCATCCCGCAAAAAGAAGCGAAAGAAATTATTGATTCTTATTTTGCCCAGTATCCTGCCATAAAAGAATATATTTCGGACAATATCCAAAAAGCACATAAAGATGGATTTGTAAAAACGATTATGGGCAGAAGAAGACAATTACCCGATATTCATTCGGGAAATGCCACTGTGAGAGGTTTTGCCGAACGAAATGCCATTAACGCCCCTATACAAGGTTCAGCAGCTGATATTATAAAAATTGCAATGATTAATATCCACAAATCGTTGTGTGAACAAGAATTCAAAAGCAAGATGATTCTTCAAGTACATGATGAATTGGTTTTTGATGTGCCTAAAAATGAGGTGGAAAGACTTAAAATAGTAGTAAAAGATAAAATGGAAAATGCAGTAAAACTCTCCGTTCCACTTGAGGTTGAAATGAATACCGGTAACAACTGGTTGGAAGCACATTGATTTTTAAAAAAGCCTTACTATCTTTGATAAAATAAAACCCAACTAAATGAAGTGCATTTACATTTTAATGACCGGAATTGCAATTTCTTCTTTGATTTTCACTTCATGTGGAGGTGATAACAAACAAGAAGCTGGTGACTCAGATACAACCGAAAACGAAGATCCAGATTTGAAGACCAAAGTCGAACACACTAAAAAAATTATTTACAGTGTTCCTGCTCCTGCTGAAATGGTAAATATTTTGCAAAATGCAGGTGCAAAATACAATTTCAAACTTCTGAACGATGTAAAAAATGTTGATAGTTATACTTCTTCAAAAAGTCGTGGAATTAATTTAGGTATTTATGGTGCTGATTTGAATTATGCGAATATTTTTGATAATACGCAGGAAACCATGTTTTATTTACAATGCACTCAAAAGCTTGCTGAAGCACTTGGAATAGAAAATGCCATCAGTGAAAATACTGTTGCTCGTGCTCAAGATAACATTGACAATAAAGATTCGATTCTCAATATCTTTTCAGAAATGTTTTGGGAATTACAGGATTATTTAGAGCAAAATGATAAAATGGATATAACAGCACTTATTGTAACAGGAGGTTGGGTAGAAGGATTGTTTTTAGCCACTCAAACGGTTACTGATGCAAAACCAAATATGGAAATTGTTCAGAAAGTAGCTGACTTAAAATTATCTCTAGAACACTTATTAGGATTATTAAATTCTTATGAAAAAAATGATAATGTCGATTTAATGATTGCTGATATGAACAAATTCAAAGTTGTATATGACAAACTGGAAGTAACATCTGAGGAAACCAGTGTGAAACAAGAAGGAGAAACTGCAGTAATAAATGGCGGAAAAAAGATTTCTATCACGATGGAGCAATTTATTGAAATAAAAGCTTTAGTACTTGAAGTTAGGACAAATTACATTTCATCAAATTAAAAATAGAATATGCGTACTCTAAAAATATTTTCATTGGCATTGATAATGGTTGTTACCACTGCTACACAATTAAATTCACAATGCAAAAGTTATATCAAGCGCTCTTGCGTTCCTAAATTAGCTCCTTACATTCATTCAGGGCAATTAAATAAAACTGTTTTATTTCCTGGAGATAAAGCCGAAATCATGCTTACTTTTTATAGTGGAATGGATTATCGTATACTAGTTTGTTCAGAATTAATTTTAGGAAAAGTAACTTACAAAGTAATGGACATGGATCGTAATTTAATTTTCGATTCAGCAAAAGATAAAGCCAAAACTAGCTTTGATTTTAAAGTGGCTTCTACCCAACAATTGTTGATAGAAATTAATGTTCCAACGCCATTAGTTCAGCCAGAAATCGAACCCCAAGGTTGTGTTGCCGTTGTGGTAGGTTATAAAGACTAAAATTAAATTCTAGATTATTTATCCCCGAAGTCATTCTGTCCCGATAGTTATCGGGATTGTTTCAGAATCTCGGGGATTTTTTTTGAGTATATGAAAACAAAATTGATCTTACTATTCATCATTTTTCACAATTCGCTGTTTTCACAAATCGCCTATGAAGATGATGTAAAATCAGGATTACTTCTTCGTGGTAAAGTATTAGGATTCGTAGTGGTTGAAGATTGGTGGGTGCTAAATGCAACCGCGGGAGTTGAATTTCGTTTTGCCAAAAATTTTTCATTAGGAGCCGACTTTGTTCACCTGCACAATATTTATGAGCAAGAAGATTATTACGATTCATTAAATCCAGATAAATACCGAGAATACGCTAAAAAAAACAAAAGAAATTGTTTATTAGTTGATTTGCGTTTTTATCCTTTTCAAAAATCTTTCTCTGGAAAAAAAATCAAACCCTATTTAACTGTTTTTGGAAAATTTGGAGGAGCACATCAATATGCAAAAGAAGAATGGAAATTTATAGACAGTGAAGTAGTTCGACAAAATGAAAATTTTTTTGATTTAGGATTAACGGCAGGTGCACACCTGAATTTCGAAAATCGTAAAGGAGGCTTAGATTTTAATATCGGTTATTGCCAAAGATTCATCACCGAAAATGTAGAATATTATTCAGAAACCGGATCTAATCGTTTTGTTTATGACCAAAAGGTGAGTCGGGATAAGTTGGCTGGAAGATTGAATTTATATTTTTATTTATGGAAGCGAAGAACGATAACCGAAAAATAAAAATCCCCCAGTATTTCTACTGAGGGATTTACAAAAATCAAAATTCTGTTTTATTGTAGAATCACTTTCATTACTTTTTCTGAGTTACCTGCTTTTAGCTTTACGAAATAAACTCCCGCGCCTAAATCAGATCCATCAATAATATAAGTATGTTCTCCTGCTGATAAACTTCCTTTCGTTAAATTCATTACTTGCTTTCCAATTACATCATAAACGTTCAACTCCACATCTTTTTCATTATCTAAAGAAAATGAAACCGTTGTTTGTGAATCAAATGGATTTGGATAAGCAGTTAATCCAAAATTAGCATTCAAATCATCTACATTAAGGGCGCTTGAAATATTAATATCATCAATATAAACATTATTGCCAAGACCTGAAGTAAGTTCAAATTTAAGACGGAAACTTGAGGTTAAATAAGAAGCGGATAAATTCGTTATTTGACCTTCCTCCCATTGAGAAATAGATGAAGGTGTAAAAGAACTGGTTTGATTTCCTGAGGTAGAAAGTGTGGCTGCTGGAAATTGTTTTCTCATTGACCAATTAGCACCACAATCATTACTTGCATAAACTTTTAAAATATCTGTACTATTTGAATTCTTCATGGCATAAGCATACTTAAAAATAACCACAACCGAACTCAAACTTGAAAGATCAATTGTACCCGAAATTAATTCATCCGTATGTCCTGCTGCAATTTGAGAGTTACTCAATTTTGCAGATTTCGTTCCGCTATATGCAGCGGTTGAAGTTACGGTCCATGCTTGTCCGTTGTCAGGATTAAAAATCATCCAATTATTGCTTGGCAAAGTAGTTTCTGTTTCAAAGCCTTCTACCAATGGAGCAGGACGACCTGTAGAGGGAAGAACGGTGATATAAGCATTTTTCGTCTCAGTATCATTTGATGTTCCATCAGTAGCAGTTAATGTTACTGCATAAGTTCCAGGTGTGTTATAAGCAACCGTTTCTGTAGCATTGGTTCCTGTAGATGGTGTTCCTCCAGTAAACGTCCAATTCCACCCTGTAGCAGCATTAAATGACATATCCGTAAAATCAACTGATTCTCCTTGGCAAATAACCAAATTATCTGCCGTAAAGTTGGTTGTACAAAGCGTTGGAGATTGTAATACACCGGTTGCATTTAAGTTTGAATTTTGCCACAACTCATTTCTCTGTCCCACACTGCTATTTAGTGCGGCAACCATTCTTGCTTTTTGTCCGTTTGTATACATTCTAGAACAATAAGAATAATCCATATAATTTTGAACGTTATCTACTGGTGAAGGATCTGCTGAACATGTTTTCCCTGATAAATTACAAGTAGTCCATCCTATGGTTTGTGGGGTATCAGAAACATTATCATTTCCACAAGAAACACCAGGATCATTGGTACCACCCCAAGTGTGACTTAAATTAAACCAATGCCCTACTTCGTGCGTTATTGCTCTACTTCTAAACACACTGCCTGTTCCAATAGAACCAGTATAAGCATGCTGAATCCAAATTCCATCATACTTTGCAGAGTTCCAGCTATTCGGTGTATTGGTATATCCTGCCGCATCACCTAAATCATTACAAACCCAAATATTCAAATACATATCTCTTGGATAGCGAATAGCATTTGTATTGGTTGATGAACCATTTAAATTTCTATTTACATCATCAACTGTTGAATTATCTCCTCCATCCGTATTCAATGAAAAAGTACGAGTAATTCCATTCACACAAGTTCCTAACGCATCTTTTTGAGCCAAACGAAATTCAAATCCTACATTTGCAATATTATTTACAAATGTGCTCACCACATTGGATGTATCAGCATTCATTTTATTGAAATCTTCGTTTAATATTCTTACTGCGTCAATAACTTGCGCATCCGAAATATTTTCTTGTCCGCCTTTATGCACAATATGAAAAACAATTGGAATAATATAAATAGTAGATCCGCCTCTTTGGTAAGAACCACTAGAGATAGTAGGATCAAAATTTTGAGTGAATTGTTCCAAAGCTTGAATGCTTGGATCATGGTCAGGATCGAAACCCTCGGCTTTCAATCTTTCTAAGTAAGCTTTTTGACCACAGAACAATAATTCATTTTGTTGCGCTTGCAAAAAAGTGATTCCGAAAAAAAACATTGTTGCAACAAGTAAAAATTTTTTCATCATTTGGCTTTTTATGAATGTGGATATTTATGATTGAACCCGTTTTAAAGTCACAGTTCAGACTCAATCAAATTATTTTGCGCCTCTAATTTACAAGAATAACGAGTTAAAAACAATTAATCATCGTGAAGAATTAAGCATTCCGAGAATACGGTTTCGAATCTTGGGTGAACGGTAGAAGAAAAGGATTATTGGTTTATTTCTATGAATCGAGCAACATCATAACGCGTTCCGAAAACTACTAATGTATCTGTTTCATAAACGATAGTTTCAGAATTAGGAACCCCCAAAATATGATTTTCTTTAATCATATCTTTTCCTTCCTTTACTTCAAATTGACGTTTTATGGTAACCAAAGTGAGATGATATTTATTTCTTAATCCTATATCCGTCAAACTTCGGTTGACAATTGCTTTTGGTGCTTTTAATTCTGCAATTTCATAATCATCTGGCAATTGCAAATAAGAAATAATACTAGGATTTAATAATCGTTCTGTAACCACAAAGGCTACCTCATCTTCTGGTGAAAGTATTTCTTTTATTCCAATCTTTTCTAAAATCATTTTCTGCTGGGCACCGTGTGCACGAGCAATAATTCTCTTGCAACCTAAATCTAATAAATGTGCGGCTGTTAAAATAACCGCTTCAAAATTTTCTCCAATAGAAACAACCACAGCATCTACATCTTGAATATTCATTTGCGATAAAGCTTTTTGATCTGTAGAATCAATAGTGGCCGCAAAGAAAACTTGATCTTTTAAACTATCAATTTTTTCTTCATCCAAATCAAATGCAAATACTTGAGCACCTCTTTGGGAGAGACGCATAGCGATAGTGGAACCATACTTTCCAACTCCAATAACCGCAAATTTATTACCGTGTAATGGCATATTCGTTTAGATTAGTTTAATGCTTGCTTTAAATCTTCTAATAAATCTTCGATATCTTCAACTCCAACACTCAATCGCAATAAAGAATCAACCACACCAGCCTTTTCTCGCTCTTCTTTTGGGATAGAGGCGTGTGTCATGGTAGCAGGATGATTAATTAATGATTCAACACCACCTAAAGATTCTGCCAATGAAAAAACATGAAAAGAAGAGGCTAGTTTGAAAGTTTCTTCCTTCGTTCCTTTGAAAACAAAAGATATCATTCCACCAAAATCACGCATCTGCTTTTTTGCTATATCATGATTAGGATGATCTTCAAAACCTGGCCAATATACTTTTGAAATTTTCGGATGGTTTCTTAAAAAATGTGCAATTTGTTTTCCATTCGAACAATGTCTCTCCATTCTCAAATGAAGTGTCTTGATTCCGCGAATTACCAAAAATGAATCCATCGGTCCTGGATTGGCTCCACATGAATTCAAAATAAAATATAAACGGTCAAATAATTTATCATCATTCGTACATAATGCTCCCATAACCACGTCTGAATGTCCGCCTAAATATTTTGTTACCGAATGCATAACGATATCTGCGCCAAAATCTATTGGATTCTGTAAATAAGGAGAAGCAAATGTATTATCTACCGCCAATAATAAGTTATTCGCTTTTGCAATTTTCGAACAAGCTGCAATATCCACAATTTGCATGGTAGGATTAGTAGGTGTTTCAATCCAAATCAATTTCGTTTTTGCATTTATATATTTCGAAATAGTATTGGCATCGGTAAGATTGATGAAATGAAATTTAATTCCAAACGGTTCATAAATCTTTGTGAACATTCTATAGGAACCACCATACAAATCATCTCCAGTAATAACTTCATCACCTGGTTGCAAAAGTTTCATCACAGCATCCGTTGCCCCCATTCCACTCGAAAAACATAACCCGTGTTTAGCATTTTCTAAAGCTGCAATATTTTTTTCTAAGGCCGAACGAGTGGGATTTTTACCTCGCGCATAACCATAACCTTTATTTACTCCAGGAGATTCTTGTACATAAGTTGAAGTTTGAAAAATAGGAGTCATAATCGCTCCAGTTGAAGGGTCAGGCTCCATTCCTGCATGAATGGCTTTGGTGCCGAATTTTACTTTACTAGTGTCTTTCATAGAAACAAAGGTATGAAGTTGCGGGAAATGCCGACTTATTTTTGATTTTTATTCCTTAACCATCTAGGAAGAATAATGGCCCCAATAAATAAATAAGGGTAATAACTAATTAAGCGCCAAAGAATAGCCAAAATTGCCACGAGACCAAAAGGAATAAAATCATTTAAAAAACCAGAAAAGGCAAATTCAGCAATTCCACTGCCTCCAGGTGTTGGACTTATCAATAAAATCACCCACATGCTCAATTGACGAGCAAAAACCAAAAGTTGATCCGCCATCGGTGAAAAAGCCCAAACTAAGCAATTGATCACCATAAATCGTCCCATCCATGAAAAAACAGTGGCTCCAAAAACAATACCCCAAAATGAAATAGACTTTCGTTTAAATTCTTTGGAAGCAACTATAATATCATTACCTGTTTTTTCAACTCTAGATTTAAATCTTTTTAGAAAAAATAGTTGGCAAAAAAACAATAGAAATTTTTTAAACCAATAAGGCGCAATAAAAATGGCCACTAATAAAAATAAAACGATTAAAAAAATGACAGAAAAAGCAATTAAGAACAAAGTGAATGGATTTAATGTCCATCCGAATAAATGGGTAGTAAATTCATTAGGAAAAAAGGCTTCAGTGCCCACCAACAAAATAGTTATAGGAACAATTAAGATATAGAATAACTCATCCAATAAAGCCGTTATTAAAACAATCGCAGTTGATTTCCCAAGGTTAATTCCTTCCCTTTTTAAAATGAACATGGCCACAGACGCTCCTCCAACAATGCCTGGGGTCATGGCAGACGCAAATTCCCAAATCATAATAACACGAAAAGATTGTTTCCAAGATAATTCCTTTCCCGTTAAATGGCGAATACGAATCATATAACCTATGTCCCTAACACACATCATCACTAAAGCCAAGAAAAGGAAAAAAATGGTAGTAGAATTTAGTTCAATTTCCGTTAACGCATCAGTAAAATTTCTCTTGGAATAATTACCATTATCCGATTTTTTAAATTCACTTTCATTCGTAAAATCAACTATTTTGTTCCCGTTGGTATCTAACCACACATATTCGCCTTTACTATCCTCTGTTTTATAAAATTCCACTTCAGAAACTGCACCATACAAAAGCCAAGAAGCAAACATAATACCCAAAATGATAGGAATAAAAATTTTCCAGTTCAATTTAATTGGTGAGGTTTCTTTTTTTTCGGATGTTTGTACTTCTTTCATTCAGGTTTGCGAAGAAACAAAATTAACTATTTACATGAAGAAAATTTATCATTTAGCCAATTGCTCCACCTGCCAAAGAATCTTGAAAGATTTAAAACCTGGCAAAGATTTTATCCTTCAAGACATCAAAACCGAAAAAATCACTTCTGAACAGCTTGAGGAAATGAAAAAAATTGCCGGTAGTTATGAATCTCTTTTCAGTCGCGTAGCGCTTAAATTTCGATCAATGGGGTTAAATGAAATGAATTTAACAGAAAAAGACTATCGAAAATATATCCTTGAAGAATACACTTTCCTTAGAAGACCTGTGGTGATTATCGAAAATGAAATCTTCATCGGCAATGCCAAAAGTGTAACAGAAGCCGCTAAAAAATCCATGCAAAAGAAAAAGCCTTGATTCTTATAACAAAAAAAATCAAGGCTCTCTAATATTATTCTAAAGATAATTTATTTTGGTTTCTTTTATTTTGCTTTTTTCTTGACTTCTTCAGCAGTATATTCTTTCATATAAATATCACTTAAATCAAAATAATCCATTGAATTATTATAGAAGTTATGTACTTCTGATTTAATTAAACGATAATTCATTGCGTACCATAAGATAATAACTGGACAGTCGTCCAACATGATTCTTTCTGCTTGCGCAAAATATTTCAATCTTTCCTCTTCTGTTTTTGCAGCTATACCTTTTTCATACAACTCATCAAACTTTGGATTTTTGTATCTCATAGAATTTGGATGAGATGGCTCCTCTAATGACTCTGGAACGTTTTTTCCATAGGCTAAACTCAAAAATGTTTCTGGACTTGGAAAATCTGCAACCCATGCCGAACGGAAAATATCTGCCTTACCAAATTTTGCATCTTCCATCTTTTGTTCTCTAGAAACTTGGTTCAATTCAACATTTACACCTAGCGTTCTTGTCCACATATTGGCAATAGCATTGGCAACTCTAGAATTTACAGAACCTCCATAATTCAACTCTAGATTAATAGTAGGAAATCCTTTTCCATTTGGATAACCCGCCTGCGCCATTAATTTTTGAGCCATTTCCGGATTATAAGTATAACCACGAGTCATTGAAGTGTCATATTTATTAAACTGATAAATAGGTGGAACTAATCCATAATTTCCAGTTCTATTTTGACGTGGACCATTTCCAGCAGCTTGCTCCTTCAATACATCTTCATACAATTTTGTACGATCTACAGACATGGCTAATGCCTTTCTTACTCTCACATCTTGAAATTGCTTTCGAGTTAAGTTCATTTCATAATAATGAGCCACCATTTCAGATTGATTTAACAAAATGAATTTAGGTGGTTTAGAAGCGAAGTCGGTATAATTACTTTGTACAATTTCAGATACTTTCTCAGATGGTAAACCATAAATCATAGATAAATCTCCGTTCATAAATTGATCTAATGAAGTAATATCTTCTTCCACAATTCTTACTTCTACTCCTGCTAAATACGGTAATTGATTATCGAATTTATCTTTAACATGATAGTTGGGATTACGATCTAATACTAACTTCGTCTTATTACTTTTCTTTTCATTAAAGACAAATGGGCCAGTACCTACAGTAGATTTTAAACCATATTTTTCATAAGCTTCTTTTGGAATAATAGAGGTAGTTGGATTTGCAACTATATATAAAAATGATGAGGATGATTTTACCGTTTTCAAAACAATAGTATAATCATCTTTTATTTCAATTCCAGTAATTGTTTTAGCCTCTCCATTATAAAATTCTGTTGCCCCTAATAAACGATCTTTAAAAGAATTTTGAAATACATTATCACTTACTCCTTTTGAACAAAGCAATTCATACGAAAATTGAACATCTGAAGCCAATAATTCGCGACCTTTTCCATCCTTGAAGCAGGCGTTATCATGAAACTTCACTCCCTTTTTAAGTTTAAAAGTAAATTCAGTCATTTCATCATTAACCGCCCATTCGGTAGCGATTGCCCCTGTAATAGAAAGATCTTTTTGAACTAATTTAAGCAGGCCTTCGTACATTTGTGAAACCACATGGGCTGAAGCAATATCCTCAACTATAGCAGGAAATAGAGTTTGAATTTTTTCATCTTCGGAATAAACGAAGTAACTGCCATAAGAAACATCTCCTTTGGCTGGAGGTAGTTTTAATTCTGTTTGTCCGGATTTATCTTTGCCAACGTCTTTATAATCAGACTCATTTCCGCCACCACAAGCGGCTAAAAATAGGGCTCCAGAAAGGAGAAAAAAATGTGTTTTTCTTAACATGTGTTTAGATTTAGACCAAGTTCAATAATACTTCAATATGGAGCAAAATTGCAAAAAATTCGGCTTAATGACTATTTAATCTCATGATTTTAATGATTCATAGTGATATATTTAAATACACTGTTGTCCGATATACTTCAAATATAGCAAATAGATTTCTGAAACCACTTGATTTTAAAGGGTTTTTAATTTGACATTTAAAAGTAAGCTCCCAATTCAACTTGTGTTTATTTGCAATAACAATTGTTTTGACTCAGTTTTTATCCAATCTTTTTCTGGATTTTCAAGAAATTTTATCAGGTTGATATAATTGAATAAATGTAATCGGCAAAAGCTGGTGAGATTAGAAAACGACCATTTTCGTTTAAGTTTTTTATTGATTACGGTCA
>CAMBFX010000013.1 GCA_945865695.1 Chryseobacterium gleum
CCCAATTGACCAAACGCATTAATTCTTTTCGATAATTCCATTTTATAACTGATTTTGGGCAAAATTACCGGAATTTTTTGATTAAAAATTAAAAGTGAGATACATAAAGAAAAAAGTAATACCTAAAAATTGTAAAAAACAAGATAGACCTATTCAACCCCTTCATGGTTGTGATGCAACCTTTTATAGATAGCTATTTATATTTAACACCTTAGAGTTTGAGGAAATTTCCATACAAATATGGTTTCATTCCTAAATGAAATTTTAATTACCTATTGCAAATAAATTCAACTTTGAAAAACCCAAACGGGTTTTAATATCAATAATACTAAACTAGCGAAATCTTGAACTACACTGAAGGGGTTGAATAGGTCTGCATTGGTATTTTTCCAAAATAAAAACATAAAGATTGGTGTTTTTCCAAAAATCTTCCCTTTATTCTTCTTTTCCCCAATTGTTTTTCTGTACTTTTGCCCATCGAATCAAAAAGAATGATGTTATGGCGATTATAATTACAGACGAATGTATTAATTGTGGGGCTTGTGAACCTGAATGTCCGAATAATGCCATTTATGAAGGCGGAGCAGAATGGAAATTTATGGACGGAACATCTTTGAAAGGAAATGTTTCTCACCCTGTTGCAGGAAATGTAAATGCAGAAAAAAATCATACACCTACCAGTATGGATGTTTACTATATTGTTACTGATAAATGCACCGAATGTGTTGGTTTTCACGATGAACCTCAGTGTGCGGCGGTTTGCCCAGTGGATTGTTGTGTGGACGATCCTGACCACCGTGAATCGAAAGAACAACTCTTGGCAAAGAAAGATTTCATGCATTTATAAAGTTTGGTAAACAATTTGCATCCCTTGTGCGTAAACTCGGTTAATTTTTAGTTTATGGTGCGCATATTCATGGTCATTTTATTATTGGGAATTCCTTTCTGGTCAATATCTGGCAGTGATGAACCTACTTTGATAGAAAGAGAAAAAGAATTAAAAGTATTGTTAGATAGCGTTCGTTCTACCAAAAACGATAAATCGCGTAACGACTGGAATACAAAATTTAAAACACTTTTAGCCGAAACGATAGAAATGGAAGGCGCTTTTGCTTATGCATTTGATTCCCTTTTTTCTATTGGAAAATTACGCTCCCCGGATAATGTTTTTCGTTTTTTCAATTGGAATGTAGAAGCAGACAATCATACTCATACCTACTATGGATTTTTATTAGTTCAGAATAAAAATAAAAAAGGAAAAGTAATTGAGTTCTCCGACAAATCTAATACCATTGCCAAACCCGACAGTAAAGTTTTAGATCCTAAAAATTGGTACGGATGTTTATATTATAAAATCATTATTTCTTCAGAAAAACCAACCACTCAATACACCCTTCTAGGTTGGGATATTAACAGTGAAGTTTCGAGCAAAAGAATCATCGAAGTAATGTCCATTAAAGGAGATAAAGTTACCCTTGGTGATCCTGTTTTTAATATCGAAGGTGTTGGAATAAAAAGGAGAATTGTTTTGGAGCATAATGCCCAAGCTTTAATGACATTAAAATACAATGAACCCAAATTCACTATCATGTTTGATCATCTTGTTCCCGAAGCTGCTTTTGCTGATGGACTTTATGAATTTTATATTCCAGATGGATCCTATGATGGATTTGAACTACAAGAAGACGGAATTTGGCTCTATAAAGCCGATGTAGATGCAAGGCGAGAAAAAGATGATAGCGATAGGTTGTATAACGAACCAAGATAAGAATATTAGGATTTGACTCAGACCCCTTCCCCCCATTCCTCGCTCCGCCAAAGCGCTTCGCGAAGGCGATGCGCGGTACCTGTCTGCCGACAGGCAGGCTTCCCCTTAGCAAGGGGAAGAGCTGGATATCTTCGAATTTATAAACTGTAATATCATAGAAAACTTTCTTAAATTATAGAGTGAATTTTCTAATAACAACTGACCCAATCCTCCCCTTATCCTAGGGGAGGTGTCCGCAGGACGGAGGGGTTCTTTTTCCCTTTTCCAAGGCGAGGTGTCTCGTCTTCGAGGTAGAGAAGTCAAAAAACCTTTTAATAATTCAATACTCAAAAATCACACACCAAATTATAAAACCATAACCCAATCCTCCCCTTATCCTAGGGGAGGTGTCTCGTCTTCGAGACGGAGGGGTTAAAATATTCCACTTTTCTCTTCCTAATCCGACCGAATATTCTCAACTTTGTAAAAAACAATAATTATGTCTTTAATTACAACACAAAAAATCCACAATTTTAGCGCTGGTCCAGGAATTTTACCTCCAGAAGTTTTAAAACAATCTGCGGAAGCTTGTATCAACTTTGCTAACATGAATCTTTCTTTATTAGAAATTTCTCATCGTAGTAAAGAGTATGTGGCTGTAATGGATGAAGCTCGTGCTTTGATCAAAGAACATTTTGGTGTTGGAGATGAATATGAAGTGATGTATTTAGGTGGTGGAGCCAGCACCCAATTTGCCATGATTCCTCACAATTGTTTATCTGATAAAGGTTATGCTACTTATGTAAATACAGGAACGTGGGCAACCAATGCAATAAAACAAGCAAAAATAGTTGGTGAAACTAAAGTTATCGCCTCTTCAGAAGACAAAAACTTCACGTATATCCCAAAAGGATTTGTTGTTCCAACTGATGCTGATTATTTACATATCACTTCCAATAACACCATTTACGGTTCTCAATATGCATCTTTCCCAGAAAGTAAAATTCCATTGATTTGTGATATGTCGTCAGATATTTTTTCTCGTAAAGTTGATGCGTCAAAATTTGCATTGATTTATGCTGGAGCACAAAAAAATATGGGCCCCGCTGGTGCAACAATGGTGATGATTAGAAAAGATATGGTAGATAAAGTAGATCGCAAGAAATTTGCTATGATGGATTATTCTGTTCATATCAAAGGCGAATCGATGTATAATACTCCTCCGGTATTTCCAGTTTATGTTACCATGTTAACGCTTCGTTGGTTGAAACAAAACGGAGGTGTGGAGTGGATTGAAAAAATAAATAATCAAAAAGCGGCTACTTTATACAATGAAATAGATCGTAATTCGATGTTTTATGGAACAGTTGCAAAAGAAGATCGTTCGAAAATGAATGTTACTTTCTTAATGAACAAACCTGAATTGGAAAATGAATTTGATAAAATGGCAAAGGAAAAAAGTTTGAGTGGTTTGAAAGGTCATCGTTCGGTAGGTGGATATCGCGCATCCATTTATAATGCTCTTCCACTAGAAAGTGTTGAAGCGCTGGTTGACATGATGCAAGAATTCGAGAAAAAATTCGCTTAAGAACATGCGAGTTGTTGCCGAAATTCCTCATCCAGAATTTAAGATTTCCATTTTTGCTTGGAATGCAAAATTCATTTTAAAAATTGAAGTTGGTCCTTACGAACAAGCGTTTCGAATCAATGAAGAAACGGTTAGCGGTGACATTGAAAAAGTAAAAGCAATGGTAACTGAAGAGTTCTTAAAAGATTTTAGAACTCGATTTTTAGCTATGAGAGAAGATTTAAATAATGCATTAAAAAAAGTAAATACACCCCTATCATGAAATTGACAAAAACGTTATCGAGAAAAATTTTAAGTGCATCATTACTTAGTCTATTATTAATTGTTGCTTCTTGTGGTGGAGGGAAATCAGAAACATTAGAGATCGAAAAAGAAGAAGGAAAAGATAAATCCATAGAAAAATCAGATAAAACCGTTCCTGCCGGAGCCATCAAAATTGGTTATATCCGAAGTGATAGTATTAATGAAAAGTATCTTTTCTTGATTGATCGTAAAACGGAATTAGAAAATGAATCGATAAAAGCAGAGGGTGCCTTAAAGGCCGAATACAACCGAATGATGAAAAAACAGCAGGAGTTGGAAGGTAAGTTTAAATTCATGACCGTATCTGAACAACAAAGTGCACAAGAAGAAATGATGAAAATGGGTGAAAAATACCGTGCCATTGAAGAAAAAATGGGAATGGAATTACAAGAAAAAAACGCATTCTTTCAGAAGCAATTATATGAAAATGTGGAAGCTTATTTAGCAAAGTATGCCAAAGCTAATGGTTTTGATTTTATTTTCCGTTACGAAATGGGATTGAATTTAATGTACGGTGCCGATAAATACAATATCACTTCGGATGTTTTAAAAGGATTGAATGAAGAATACAAATCTACCATGAAATAATGCATATTTCAGAACAAAAATACCGCGAAAATATTGCCGAATATTTGCTTTATATGTGGCAAATAGAAGATATTATTCGTGCCTTTGATTTTGATATTGATAAAATTGAAAACAATCTTATTCGTCAGAATTACGAAGACGAAGAATTAATTGTGCAAGTAAGAAATTGGTATGATAGTCTAATTCGCAAAATGGTTCGTGAGAAAATTCAAAAAAGCGGACACATGAATGATTTAGTAGATATTTTGGGTGAATTATACTTTCTACATACATCACTTATAAACACTTTACAAGACGAAGATTATATTAAACTTTTTACTGAGGCTTTACCCTTCATTGAAGAATTCAAACAAAAAAGTAATTTAAAGACTATAAACGAAGTTGAAATCACTTTAACTGGACTTTATACCAAACTACTATTAAAACTCAAAGGTGTTGAAATTACGAAGGAAACTGACGAGGCTTTTGATACTTTTCGCAAGATGATTTCACATCTCACCAAGCAATTTCATAAGATGAAGCGCGGTGAACTAAATTTCCATTACAATTAATTTTCCTCCTATTTTATTTCTATGAACATCGGTTTTGATGCTAAACGCGCTTTTTACAATACAACAGGACTAGGAAACTATAGCCGCACCTTAATTCGTTCGTTGGCGGGTTTATACATTAAAAACAATTATTTTCTTTTTACCCCTAAGCAATCGAGTTTATTTGGAGTTGCAGGAATGAAAAATGTGAAAGTGATTACCCCTTCCAAACTTCCCGCAAAGGTTTTTAAATCTGCTTGGAGAAGCATGTGGATGGTTAATGACTTGGAAAAAAACCAGATTGATGTATTTCATGGATTAAGCCATGAAATACCTAGAGGAATCGAAAAAACAGGAATTAAAACTGTTGTTACTATTCACGATTTAATACATGAAAAATTTCCAGAACAATACAAAGCTGTAGATAGAAAAATTTATACTAGTAAATTCAAATTTGCTTGTCAGCATGCCACAAAAATAATTGCTATTTCACAGCAAACGAAAAAAGACATCATTGATATTTACAAAACTCCAGCCGAAAAAATTGAAGTGATTTACCAAAGTGCCGACCCACAATTTTCAAAAGTAGCCGGTCCGGAAGAAAAGAAAAAGGTAAAAGCGAAATATAATTTGCCTGAAAAATATTTAGTTTGTGTGGGCTCAATCATTGAGCGAAAAAACCTTTTACAAGTTTGCGAAGCAATGGTTGATATGCGTGATAATTATTTGAAATTGGTGGTGATTGGTGATGGAGATGATTCCTATGCACAAATGGTAAAGAATTTTGTAGCGGCAAATGATTTAAAAGATAAAATCATTTTCCTGAATGAAAAACAAAAAGTAGTTTTCTCCGATTTGCCAGCTATTTATCAATTATCAAAAGGAGCCATTTATATTTCTTCTTACGAGGGATTTGGATTACCTGTTCTGGAAGCCATCATGAGTAATGTGCCCGTGATTACTTCTAATGTTTCTTGCTTGCCAGAAGCTGGTGGTGATGCTGCATTTTATGTGAATCCAACCAATGTAAATGAAATTAGAACTATGATTGAAAAAGTATCACTCGATAAAAATGCGGTTGCCCAAAAATTAGGAATTTATCCATCGCATTTAGCCAAATTTGATAATAAAAAGTTGACAGATGAAGTAGAAAAGTTATATAGATCACTTTAGTTTTTTTCTAATCGAAATCAACGTCATTAGGAAATGAAATTCCCAGCGGAAAAATTACATTTATACCAAGCGATGATCCTAACAAAATGCATACGATATATCTAAAAAGAGCAAGGATTAAAATTTGAATAAAAAGATGACTACACGGCTAACCCCGAATTATTAACTATTAAGATTAAATTGGAGTTTGATGTTTGATCAATTTCGTATTCTTATAAATAGGTTTGGCATAATATCGAGACCTTATTTACAAACTCATCACTTCCTTAAACCGCGCTGCTTGCCTTCTTGAAATTTCTATTTTCTCGCCATTTTTTAATTGAGCTTGCAATCCTCCATTGAACCAGTTTTCGATTCCATTTACCCATTTGAGATTGATGATGAATTTACGATTGGCTCTGAAAAATATTTTCGGATCTAATTTATCTTCTAATGCGTTGAGTGATTTTAAAATCAACGGACGAAATTCGTTGAAATAAACTCGCACATAATTTCCCTCTGACTCAAACATGCGCACATCTTTAAGCGTAACGAACCAACATTTTTCTCCGTCTTTTAAGAAAATTTGATCGTCTTCAAAAAGTTTGTTTCGCAAACCATCAATCATTTCTTCTTGAACGGGAAAAAGTTCTTGCTTCTGACGCATCAATTTATTAATCGCCTCCTCTAGCCTATCCGGATTTACTGGCTTTAATAAATAATCTAATGCATTTACCTCAAAAGCTTTGATCGCATATTCGTCATAAGCCGTTACGAAAATTACTTTGGGTGCACGTTCTAAATCATTCAATAATTCAAATCCATTTTTTCCAGGCATTTGAATATCTAAAAAAATCAAATCTGGACGATGCAATTCAATGGCTACTTTTGCTTCCTCGGCATTTGAACACTCATCAATAATTTCTATTTCATGAAAACGATTGAGCAAACTTCTTAGTTCTTTTCTAGCCAATCTTTCATCATCAATAATTAGTGCTTTCATAATATTGTGTTTTTTATTTTTTTGTATTATGGAAGATCCGTTATAATTTTTTCTTAAAAGGTAACGAATTTTTCATAAAATTGTAATTTTATAGTTCTGCATTCATAGGTAATCTTATTAGAGCTACCACTCTTTGGTTCTCATTTTGGATATTAAACGAAGCTTTTTTTCCAAATAATAATTCTAATCTTTGAACGGTATTATTTATTCCGATTCCTGTTGAATTTTCATTATTACCGGTATAAAAACCTGAATTCATAATGCGAATCAAAAGCATATCACCATCAGGACGAATTTCTATTTCTAAATTACCACCACTAGTTAACTTTGAAATTCCATGTTTAATAGCATTCTCCACCAAAGTTTGAACCATCAATGGCGGAATTAAACAAGGGTAACTGGCTTGATCAACATTGTAAATAACACGCAGTCTTTCTTCGTATCGAATTCCTTCCAATTTAAGATAATCATTAATCACATGTAATTCATCTTCTACTGTAACTAATCTTTTTCTACCCATCAATAAAGTACTTCTCAAAATATTAGAAAGTTTGGTCACCGCTTCTTTTGCCAAACCAGGATTTTCATCAATTAATGCACGAATACTATTCATACTATTAAACATGAAGTGAGGATTAAGCTGTGATTTTAAATTATTCAATTCGATTTCACTTTTCATTGCTTCCCAACGAAGATTTTTAATTTCTTCATTACGCGACTTTTCGAAAAAATGGGTGGCATAGTAAATGATTGTCCAAAAAGTAAAAATGATAAACCATGAAACCCAAATTCCAACTCCATCCGCAGTTGATAAACCTTTTTCAAAAACATCTGAATCGGCAATCAATAATTCGCTAAAAAGAATTTGAATGGCAGCCATTAAGATGGCACTAATGGGAACAGTAATCAACATTCTAGGAATGGCTTGACCAATGGTTAAAGCCAGCCAACCATTTTTAACGATAACCAACCTAATTAAATGAGAAACTACAATACCCGTAGCAAAAATGGCAAATAACAATCGACTTACCTCTGAAGTTAACTTATCATCTAAATAACTATTTAAGCCAACCAGAAAAATATAGAATGACCACCCCAAAACCTGAGCTAACCAATAAACATAACGTATGGGTTTACGAATCATTTTAACTATTTTTGATAAATTTAATTTTAAACGGCTTACCGGAAAAATAAAATTACACCAAAGGCAAATAAAACCTAAGAATAAATGAATTTTCTAGCTCATGCTATGCTTTCGGGAGGTGATGAAGAGGTGATTACCGGTAATTTCATTGCCGATTGTGTGAAAGGCAAAGCATGGGAAAATTATCCTACGCGAATAAAAACTGGAATTCTATTACATCGATCTATTGATGAGTTTACTGATTCACATGAAGTAAATCGTGATTCTTCGCGATTGCTTCAGCCCTATTTTGGAAAATACAGTTCGGTGGTAACCGATGTGATGAATGATCATTTATTGGCCATCGAATGGAATAAATTTTACCATCTTTCATTGGAGAAATTTATTAATTT
Source organism: Chryseobacterium gleum (assembly GCA_945865695.1). Lineage (GTDB taxonomy): Bacteria > Bacteroidota > Bacteroidia > Flavobacteriales_D > UBA2798 > CAMBFX01. Next base: position 8,448 of record CAMBFX010000013.1, read on the forward strand.
CACCTATCAATCTATTCTGAAGAACGAAAAAATACTTCCTGATAAATCAAAAATGATGTTGCCATACATGATACAACAAGACTGGTTAGGCTCATATATTCATCTCGAAGGAATTGCAGATGTTTTAAAAAGAATGTCGAAACGAACTCCATTTGAATCAGGAATGGAAAAATCATTGCAACCCCTAGCTGAACATTTCGAAATCTTACAGAAAAATTTTCAACTCTTTTTTCCTGAATTAATCATTCATTCGCAAAAAAAATTAACCATTTTATCAAAACATGAGTAAAATTACTATTGACCTGCACGAAAGTTATAATAAATCAAAAGACCTTGAATACTTATTAACTTCATCGTTTCAAGAAGCTTTTGACCGCAAAGTTGATTATCTAGAAATAATACATGGCAAAGGCACTGGTCAATTAAAGAAAAGAGTGGATCGTTTTTTACAACTCTCGGAAAATAAGTCTCGTTACAAAAGAGTGAAACATGACTCCAAGAATTTTGGTAGGCTTTTTGTGTACTTCTAAAATAGTTCGTCGAATTTTTTATAAATTCATCCAACTTTATTTTGGTTTTAACGTGAATAGTTTAATTTTGAAAAAAAATTAGGAATAGAAATGATAAAGCAACTACTTTCAATCGTATTAGTAGGGATGACTGCAACCGTTTGGGCAACCAACGATCAGGCTGATGTGTTGACCATCGAAGGCCAATATCAGAGTAAAAATTTATTTATTTCAAACTCGATTGCTTCAAATGGTGTTGGATTTTGTGTCTATGAAGTTAGAGTTAACGGAGAGGTAACAACCGATGCTATTAGTTCAAGCGCATTTGAAATTGATTTAGAACAATACCGTTTCAAAATGGGAGACGAGTTAATTGTTCAGATTGTGCATAAAAAAGGATGTCAACCAAAAGTTTTAAATCCTACTTCTTTATCACCACAAGCTACGTTTAAAACAAAAGAAATTACATTAGATGAAACTGGTTTAATTTCATGGACCACAACAGGTGAAGTAGGTTCATTAGCATTTATTGTTGAACAATATAAGTGGAACAAATGGGTGAAAATTGGAGAAGTGAAAGGGGAAGGAACAAGTAGAGAAAACGATTACAGTTTTAAAATGTTGTTGACTTCAGGTAAAAATAAAGTTAGAGTAAAACAAGTTGGAAATTCTGGCAAAGAATTGTATTCACCAGCTGCTGAAATTATGAGTAACGAATTAAAACCTACGATGAGTTTTGATAAGAAAGCCAAAGCAGTTAAATTTTCAGCTCAAACTAACTATGAAATTTATGATAAATACGGTCAGCTTTGCAAAAAAGGATTTGGTGACAAAGTTGATATGGCTTCTCTTAAAAAAGAAACCTACTTCTTAAATTACGATAACACTTTTGAAGAAGTGAGCACGAAATAAAAAAAGAATTCATCTTTGAAAAAGGCAGACTAAACGTTATGCCTTTTTTTATTCAATTTATTTTTTGAAACCGATGTATATCTCCGTTAAGCCAACTAATTCAAAGTTCTCATAAGTCAAACCAAAACCCCTGCTTATGAAAAAGAAACAACTACTCTATCTCATTTCCTGGTTAAAAATTAATTTAATGGAATCTGAAGGAATTATTAAACAATCAAAAATCACCCATAACTATGATCGTGCTAATCAATGTGAGGGAATGCGAAATGCCTATTTGAATTGTTTAAGGAGAATTAATCGAAATCAGTTTGCTTAGTTTTTCCAACCGGAAAAGCCTAAAAAAAGAAAACCCCGTTCTTTCGAACGAGGTTTAACCATTATTTTATTATTATTAGTGTTTAGCTAAATAGGTAGCCACTCCGTCGTGTGTATCTTTCAAGCCTTCATCACCTTTGTGCCAATCAGCAGGACAAACTTCACCATTATCTTCAAAGAATTGTAAAGCATCAACCATTCTAATTGCCTCATCAACATTTCTACCTAGAGGGAAGAAATTAACTAATTGATGCATAACAATACCACGCTTGTCAATTAAGAACAATCCACGGTAAGCAATCATTGAACCTGAAGCAACTAAATTGCCATCTTCATCATAATCATATTCTCCAGAAAGAACACCATATGCATCAGAAATAGTTTTTGAAGTATCTGCAACGATTGGATATTTAACTCCTTTGATTCCTCCAGCATTTTTTTCCATTTGCAACCATCCCCAATGAGATTCTTCGGTATCTGTAGAGCAAGCTACAACAGCCACATTACGCTTTTCAAATTCAGCAATTTTCGCTTGAAATGCGTGTAATTCAGTAGGACAAACGAATGTAAAATCCTTTGGATAGAAAAAGAAAATTACATGGTTTTTACCTAAATATTGGTCGAGTGAAAAATCAACCACATTTAAACCATCCACCACTGCTTTTGCATTGAAAGAAGGCGCTTTTTTACCAACTAATACTGACATAATTTTTTGTTTTTATTGTTATTTTTTATTTAATAGACGTTTTCGATAGATTAATATTTCATATTAAAGATGAAAAATCAATATCAATGTCACAAATGTAAGCAGTAATCAAATGCTTCACCCTATTTGACCGTTAATTTGTTTAAAGAATTGTTATTTCTTAATCCAAAACAAGTCAGGAAACCTCTAATTTCGCTTCACTATGATTCAACACAAAATCTTTATCTTGATTCTCCCTGTTTTTTTTGGAATCAATTGTTTTTCACAAGAAAAAATTAAGATCCGTATTAACGATTCAACTTTTTTTGAACATGAAGTAATCATTACTAAAAATGATACAATTAATGGTAAAAAAATTGCTGTTTATGCTTCAGATACATCTGTTATTGCCTATCAGAAAAGTTATTATGAAGGATATCAAACCGGTTTCTATAAAATTTATTTTCCTAGTGGTAAGCTAATGGAAACAAGTGTTTACATGAAAGATAAAAAAAACGGAGAATATACTGCGTATGAAATCGATGGAAGTATTTTAGTTAAAGGAAAATATGTTAATGATGTTAAAACTGGATTTTGGGCTTATAAAAAATATAAAATTTATGGTAAATTCAAAGATGGTTTAAAGCATGGTAAATGGAAATGGGTACAGAGTGAAGGCGTTTTTTATGTTTATAAATTTGATAGAGGAAAATTGCTTTCAGTTTCTATAAAAACTGCGCCTGAATTTCCAGAATATTTATTGAAACCATAATTAATTCTCATTTGTAAACATTCATTCATGAAGCAAGAAATCATCATTTATACCCGTATTAGTTGGATGAAAAATATTTTTCATTTATTACTAGTATTCATTATTTTTTCTGTTGTTTCCTGTAATTCTGAAGAGAAAAAATCAGAAACCAAACACATGATTTTTCACTATAACGAATCAGCTGGAATAAATCATTTGGATCCCGCACACGCTTCGCATTTTGAAGATGCGTGGTCATCTGGACATGTTTTTAATGGTTTGGTACAATTAAATCAGCAATTGAAAATTGAACCTTGCATTGCTAAAAAATGGACAATTAGTGAAGATCAACTAGAATATACTTTTATTTTACGTAATGATGTTTACTTTCATGACCATTCGTTATTTCCTGATGGAAAAGGAAGAAAAGTAATTGCCATGGATTTTGTAAATAGTTTCTTTAGAATCATGGATCCCGAAGAAGCTTCGCCAGGAAGTTATGTTTTTAAAAATCTTAATAGAGAATTAAAAGGAATGGGAATTGTAGCAATAAATGATTCGACTCTTAAAATTTATTTGAATGAACCACAAGTTTCTTTTATTCAACAACTCACTCTACCCTATTGCGCTGTTGTTCCTATAGAAATTGTAGAAAATTATGGTTCAGATTTTACTCGTCATCCAGTTGGAACAGGTCCATTTACTTTTAAAAAATGGAAAGAAGGAGAACGAATTGTTTTATTAAAAAATCCAAATTATTTTGAGAAAGATGACAAAGGAAATAAACTTCCCTATATTGACGCAATAAGTATAACCTTTATTCGAGATAAAGCAACAGAATTACACCAATTTCTAAAAGGTAGATTAGACATGATTTCAGGATTACAACCTGCCAGTATGAACAAATTATTGAATAACGAAGGTGAGTTAAAAGATGAATTCAAAGAAGAAATATATCTGCAACGTGTTCCATGGTTGAAAACAGATTACATTGGAATATTAGTAAATCCCGATAAAGAAATAGTTAAAAACAGTTTACTTCAAAACAGATTGGTTCGTCAAGCCATTAATTTCTCTATTAATAGACGAGAAATTATTCGATTTTTAAGAAACGGAATTGGCACACCTGCCACGAGTGGATTTGCTCCGGTTGGTTTTCCGATTTCTGCCTCAGCTATAGTACAAGGTTTTGATTATGATTTAAAAAAAGCAAAATCATTAATGGAAGAAGCTCGTTTATCATTTGGAGAATTATCAAATGAAGTTATTCTAACAACTGCACCTGAATATCGCGAACTATGTGAATATCTTCAGCGCGCCTTGATAGAAATTGGATTAAATCCAAAAATAAATGTGGTAACAGCATCCGTTCAAAAACAAATGATTGCTGTGTATGAAACCAATTTTTTCAGGAAATCATGGACAGCAGATTATCCCGATGCGATTAATTTTTATCAATTATTTTATTCGAAAAATAAATCTCCTAATGGGCCGAATTATACTCATTTTCAAAATCAATTATATGATGCCAATTTTGAGCAAGCCATGCAAGAAAATGACGAACAAAAATTAAAAGAATTATATCGGAATATGGAAGAAATCATCTATGATGAAGCTCCTGTAATTCCTCTATTTTATGATGAAGTGATTCGTTATGTTAGAAAACATGTGACCGGTTTAGAAGCAAATGCGATGAATCAATTATCTTTAAAAAGAGTAAAGATTGATGTGAGTAAGCAAATGGAGAAAGCAAAATAATTAGCCAATGAGCGAATTACTCCTTACAGTCGTGAGAAAGTTAGCCAATTAGCAAATGAAAAGACACAGATGAAAAAATGAAAAAAGTAATACTAGCCATTTTTATTATTTCCTGCTCGCAGAATGTAGAAGTAAAAAAAGCAATTTCAGAAAACAAAAAAAATATGCAAAAGAAAATTATTGTAACAAAAAATGCACCGGCACCTATTGGTCCTTATAGCCAAGCAGTACTGGTAGGAAATACACTTTATGTGAGTGGAACCGTTTGTATTGACGCAGAAACGGGCGACATTGATACCAGTAGTAGAGAAAATGAAACCAAAAAAGTGATGGAAAATTTAGGTGCCATTTTAAAAGCCGCTGATATGGATTATTCCAACATCGTTAAAACATCTATTTTTTTGATGGATATGGATGATTTTGCAACGGTAAACAAAGTATATTCATCTTACTTTACCTCTGATTTTCCAGCTAGAGAAACCGTTCAGGTTTCGCGTTTACCAAAGGATGTAAATGTGGAGATTTCGGTGATAGCGGTGAAATAGAGTAAGAATTCAAAATTCAAAATTTAAGATTTACCCTTCGATACGAATCTCGAAGACTCTTTTCTACTCCGGGTAAGTACGCGGCTTAACTAAGTTAGATTTAACAAATGTCATACTGAGCAGGTTTTATTCTTATTAAACCGTATCGAAGGATAAAATAAATTATTATTTTTACACCCAATAAAAAACAAAACCATGTCAAAAAAAGCAATTATCCACACCGAAAAAGGTGATATGACTGTTGAATTCTATCATGCCGATGCGCCAAATACAGTAGCCAACTTTATTAAATTAATCGAAAGCGGTTACTATAACGGTTTAAGTTTTCATAGAGTAATTCCTGATTTTGTGATTCAAGGAGGTTGCCCAAATGGAATTGGAAATGGTGGACCAGGATATAAAATCGATTGCGAATTAACGGGTGGAAATCAATTTCATGATCGTGGTGTTTTGTCCATGGCACATGCAGGTAGAAATACAGGTGGATCACAATTTTTTGTTTGCCATAGCCGCAAAAACACAGCACATTTAGATAGAGTTCATACTTGCTTTGGAAAAGTTATTGAAGGCTTGGATGTGATTGATGCCATTCGTCAGGGAGACAAGATGACGAAAGTGGAGATAGTTGAGGGGTAAGATTAATCCTAATTAAAAAAATATAAAATAAATTGGAGAAGAAAAACTCTTGATTTAGAATTATTAATTTTGAATTAAATCCACAACCCTTCTTTTAGATTTACCTAACCTGCTTTGCTTATTGGTATTTTTTGCCCATTTCGTAAAATTATCCATTTACTATACTAACTGTATTTTTCTATTGTTGGTAATTCATTGGAATTATCCATGTGAGAACTATGCGCACGAATAAATTGTTTTGATTTTAATTTTTTTATAGAAAGTAACTGTTATGCAATGAAATTTATAAACTTAAATATAATAGAGGTAAAAATCTATGTTCTTTTATTTATGCTCAGTTATCCAATTAATCCAAATACTTTTTTATCTCCGGCAAAAACGCTTTGATATCTGCAATTCTAGTTTCGTCACTGGGGTGAGTGCTCAAAATTTCTGGAACCCCTGCTCCACCGTTAGCCGACATTTTCTCCCAAAATAAAACCGCTTTCTCGGGATTGTATCCAGCCATGTACATAAAAATCAATCCTAATTTATCAGCTTCGGTTTCATGTTGACGAGAATATTTTAAGCTTCCCAATGCAGATGCAATTCCATAAGCTTGTAAGAAAATCTGACTTCCCTTGGATGCCTCATCACCCATCATCACCGAAAGTGTTTGCCCAAGGCCATAAAATGCCATTTGCTGGCTCATTCTTTCATTTCCATGCCTAGCTAAAGCATGAGAAATTTCGTGTCCCATAACCACAGCTAATAAAGTATCATCAGAGCAAAGAGGTAAGATTCCTGTATAAACAACCACTTTTCCTCCTGGCATACACCAGGCATTGATTAATTTATCTTGAACCACATTAAATTGCCAATCAAATCCAATCAACCTACTTTGTAAACCATGATCATTAAAATATTTTTCTACCTTCTCTTTGATTTTATTTCCCACTCTTCGCACTTGAATAACTCTTGGGTCGTTATCATTTAATACAATATTGGTATCTAAAAATAAATCATAAGCAGTATCACTCATAGTGATTAATTGCTCTTCTGGTAAAAGATTTAATTGCTTGCGATTGGTTACAGGAACTCGAGTGCAAGAATAAGTCAAACACGAAAGAAGGAGAATAGTAAATAAAAATTTCATAGCACAAAACTACCAATTATTTATTTGTAAAGAATAATTAAAATTAACTAATGAATTTCTGCCGATAATCCTGATTCTAATAATGCTGTACAAATAGGCTCTAATTCTTCAAAGGTACCATTCTTAATTTCGCATTTGCCGCTGTAATGTACTATATAAGCACACTGCTCGGCTTGCATAGTTTCATGTTTACAATACTTCACTAACATATTAATTACATGATCAAAAGAATTTACATCATCATTAAATAATACTAAATGTCTTGAATCAACATTTTCTTCAAGAGTAAGAACTTCCTCTTCTTCCTGCCATAATGGTTTTGTTGAATAATTACTCATACATTAATTTTATTGCTTCTTCTTCACTTATTTCTTTTGATTGATAATAACCCACTATTTTTACGGTTGTAATTCCTTCTTCATTAAAAAACGATTTATCCTGTGTTGCTTTTTCATAGGATTTATGATCACCGGTATAGTAGATAGTGCTGTTTGTTGGAGAATCTTTTCGTTTGATTCCTTTACTCATATTATTAAGAATAATTAAAGTAACTTTTTCTGGCAATTCATTTACATACTCACCAATGTAAACTTGAAAAACTAATCCTTCCACATCCTTTATTTTTTTATCAGATAATTCAGTTGTGTTGGTTGTGTTAGTTGTGTTAGTTGGATTAGTTGTGTTAGTTGAAGTGGTAGAGCCATCATCAATTTTTACACCTTTTAAACCTTTTTCTTTATACTTACTAATCAACTGATCTGTTTTTTCTTTCCCTTCAATATCCTCAATATAGAAAATAGTTTTACCATTATCGTCTTTGTTTCTTTTTATTGCATCCTCAGAACTTGTCATATAAACTTGAGCATCATTTGCTGGCACATCATTGGCATATTCACCTAAAATAATTTTATATTTCTTAGTGTCAACCGTTGGTGTAATTTGATTCCCGCCATTATTGGTAACTGTATTTTCTAAGGTTGAATTCACTGCTGTATTTACATTTCCAGTAGTATTTGTATTTGTTCCTTTCAAAGGATTTCCATTCGCATCTAGTTTTACTAGAATGGAATCACCATACTGTTTTAATAATTCTAACCCCTTTTCAGGAGTAATTTTATTTCCATTGATGTACGCAACAACGAACGCATCTTTCACTCCGATGTTACGAATTTCACCTTTGCGTAAATCCGCCTTATCAAATGCTTTATAAATTCCAGTGGTATAACGAATCCAATTATTTCTGGTAATTAATTCACTATTCAGTGGAGAAAGATTGAATATTTTATCTGGTGTAACTGGCTTAGAATAAACTCCCACTTGCACCGTGAAAAACAATCCTTGAATCACTTCAATCTGATTTGCTTTTGCTGCATTAGGAGTTCCGGCATAATAATCATCTTTTTTCTCATCAATCAAATTCGTTTTCACTAATTCATCATTGGATGGGTTGGTGGTATTGGTCGCTACTGAAGTGTTAGTTAAATTAGTTATGTTAGTTGGGTTAGTTGGGTTTGTTAAGTTAGTTGAGTTGGTTATGTTAGTTGGATTAGTTGGGTTAGAATTATTTCCATTATCAATTTTAGCTAACACATCAGCTACGTTTGTTTTTTTTCCATCATCAAATCCAACCACAAAAGCATCTTTATAACCCATTGCACGAATTTCATCACGAGCTTTAATTGCTGATTCTAAATTCGTGAAATAACCAACGGTATAACGAGTTAAACCGTCACCTCTCGCCTCTCCAGTTACTGGGGCAAACTGGCTATATAAACTTTGTTTAATTGGATTACGGAAAGCTCCAACTTGTACTTTTAAATAAGCCCCATTTGGTGTTTTTGGATTTATTGGAATTGGATTAGCATCCGAATAAATAGGCGTTTCCACTCTCGTAAATACATCAGAATTTACAATAGTTGGAATTACAAATTCTTTATTCGTTGGATCTGTAGTTTTAACAACAGAACGGTCTGGATCAGGTAATTTTCCATCAGAAGTAGCTAAACGAATATCTTCTGCTTTTTTAGAATCGATTTTCTTTAAATAATTTTCTACATCCCAATTAAAACCACTTGATTCTACATACATTTTCTCTGCCACTCTAGTTAATGAATCTGCAGAACGTTCAGCTTTATTTGCTTTCTTATCCAAATCATTTGCGGTTTTCTCTAATTGTGTTTTACGATCAGCATCCAATTCATTAGCCACTAAATCTCTGGTATCTTGAGCTTCTTTTCGTGTATTATCCGCAATAATTTGTTGCTGTTCTGATTCTAATTTCGCTTTATCTCCTGCTGCTTTTTTATCGTCAGCTCGCTTTTTCATTTCGTAATATTCCACATACTCCGGTAAAGTTTTAACCGTTTCTTTTTTCTCTAAACGAATCGTTTCAATTTCTTTTCTCTTGTTTTGTTCTACTACTAAAATTTCTTCTTTTTGTTGATCTTCATTTGCTTTTTTATTCAAACTATTAGCAATATCTTGATGAACATTAGCATCATTTCTGGCTTGTTCGGCCGCTTTTTTATTTTCTTCTTTTGATTTTTTATTTCCTTTTTCAGCTTTTTTATCAAATTCTGCGGCAACATTATTTAAAGAATCAGCTATTCTTCTTTCTTGAGTAGCCAATTTTCTTGCTTGAGATGAATTTCTTTCTTCAACATCCTCTGGAACAACCATATTTCCGTATTGATCTTTTGTTTCAGTCGAAACTTTAGCAGTCATACTATCTGCAATGTATCTGTTCATCAAATCACTTGCTACACGTATTTTTTCGATAGCAGAAGTTTCTAAATTATGAGCATCACGCAATAAATCTGCTTTTTTTAATGGATCTTTTTCTTTGGTCGCATCCATTCTTTTTTGAGTAGCGTCATATTTATTTCGTTGCGCTTCTTGTTCCAAATTTTCTGCGGCTATTTTGCTTTCCTCATTAGAAGAACTAAAATTTGCAGAATTATTTTTTCTATTGGTATAATCTTGATTCGCCTTTTCCCACTCTTTATCATTAGCAGCTTTCAAATCATCATTCACACTTAATTCCTTTTTAGCAATCGCCTGATCTTTTCTATCTAGATCACCTTTCGCCAACTTTTTCAATTTTTCATCTTCAATTGTCAAATAATTCATTCTTGCTTCATCAGCTTCTTTTTTCATTTTAGCTAAATCAGTCAAATCTTTTTTAACGTCTTCCACTTCCTTATTGGCTTCGGTAGAATTATAACTTACCGACTCATATTTCACATCAGAATTTCTAGAATCCGGAATTCCAGCTTCCTTTAATTCTTCGTTCGTTTTTTCCATTTCACGAATAGTTTCATTCTTAATCGTATTCAATTGATCTAATTTTTCCTTTTTTTCTTCAGGTGTTTTATTAAAATCTGTTTTAACTTTTAATTCTTCCTTTTCGATATTTTTTAAGAGATCTTCATTTAATTCATTCTTTCGAATATTTTTTTCTTCTTTAGAATCGGTAGAATTCTCAATTTTCGCTACTTCCTTTAAATATTCTGGATCTACATTATTTAATGTTTCCTTTTTCTCTTCTGATATATTTTGGGTTGAATTTACAGTAGCAACTGGCATCTCATTTTTATACTCTGCAAATAATTTTTCAGCTTCTTTTAATGATTCAATGGCTTCTTTTTCTTTGGCAGAAGCTTGTGAATTCAAATCAGCCTTTTTCATTGCATCGGATTCTTTTTTGGCATCGGCTCGTAATTGTTCAGCCTCCTTTTTAGTCCTTTCTGAATTTTGCTCTGCTATAACCGCATTTTTGTATTTTGGATTGTTTTCATCTGGATTTCCATTTCTAAAAATATTCTTCTTTGTTTTTTCAACGTTTTGATCGGTAGAAACATATTCTGTATTATTTACTTTTTCAATTGCTGGAGCTACTTTATTAATTTCAGAATAATAGCTTTTCTCTTCGGTCACCATTTTCTTATCTAATTCCTTTTTCTTATTAGGATCTGTAGTTTCAGCCAATTCAACATACAACTTCTCTAATGAATTTTCTTTGGATTCAATCACATCCATTTTCTTTTCAATTGCAACGGCATCTTTTTGTGCATTAGGATCAGAATACTCAGCAGATTTAAGTTCCGTTGTTTCTATTGAAATTGTTTTTACCCCTTTTTCATTAAGCTCATCTTCGCTTTTCTTGATTTCAACTTCTGTCTTTTCCTTTAAAACTTTTAATTCGGATAGTTGTTTTTCTTTTTCTGATTCGGTTAAAATTAGGTCTGTTACTATTTTATTTTCCTTCTTTTCAATTTCTGTCAATAAATTCTCATTTGTCTTTTTTATTTCCACTTCCTTTTTTAATTCTGAATAAGTAGAATTCTTAATCTCATTTAACTTCGCATCATAAGTCGAATCAACTTCCTTAATTTTTTCTTTATTATCGACCGTAAAATCATTGGTAGAAACTGATGTTGTATTTTCTTCCATTTCAATTCTAGCGATTTCTGATTCATGAATATTGTTTTCATTTTCTACTTTATCCTTCAACTGAATCAACTCTTCTCTTTCCTTTTGCGATTTTAGTTTTTCATCACCCGTTAGCTTATTCAATTCTTTGTCTATTTGAACAATTCTAACATCTGCATTTTTAATCAACCGATCATTCAAGTCCACTTTATCCGACAATTTATCTTTTTGAGAATCCGAAGAGGAATTAATTTTATTCATCTCTTGGTCATATCCTGGTAGCTTTTCATTTGATAGTTCTGTTTTTCTAACCTCAGTAAGAACCACCTTTTCGCTATTTGCAACCGTGTTTTCATTAAGTTTAGCTAAATCTTTTTCAATTTCAGAATTTTCATTCGTTCTTTCTACTTTAATCTTATTTACTTCCTCTATCTGTTTTGTAATTTCATTCTTCTTCTCTGTATCGGTTTCCGAATTCAATTTCTGGGTTAAATCATTTTCAATTTTACCCAATTCATTAATGATTTCTTCATTGATTTTCTTCTCTTCAGTTAATCCCATTTTTTTATCGGGATTATTCTCTGCATCATTCTTCTTTTTATTTAACTCTTTATAATTGTTATTTTTAGCTAAAAAATCTTGATTATTTTCTCTATCCGTTCGGTTTTGATCTTGCTGAGCGTTGATTTCACTTTTATTTTTTTCAATAGCGGATGCAACAGAATTTTCCGTCATATCCTTGGCCAGCTTATCTTTTTCAACTTGTGTTAATGAAGAACCCACATCACTAATTCCAGAAATTACTGACAATTGTTGATCTAATTCTTTCTGCTCTCCAATTAGCTGTTTGTATTTTTTATCATTGGCCGCAATCTGTGTTTGAGTATCTGATAATTCAGATTTTTTACCTTGCAATTCCGTTTCTATTGCTTTTTTTCTATCCTTTTTTGTGTTCGAATCTTTTAATTCTTTTTCTAATGAGGCGATGTCGTTCAATAAAGCATTTTCCGATTCACGATAATCGTCTAAGCGTATTTTCAATTTTTCTACTTCATTTCGTTTTTCAGAAGAGGCTGTTCTTAATTGGTCTTCATTATTTTTGTTTTCAGAATTAGCACCCATTACTGTTTTCACAAATTCTTGTTGCTTTTTCAATTCAGCAATTACTTCATTGTGGTTCTTCGCATTCACTGCCTTTTCAATTCCCTTTTCAAATTCACGAGCGATATTCGCATCCTTTTTCTTTTGTTCTACATCTGATTCTATTCCTTTTCCCAAATTAAAACCAGATACAGCCATCGCATTATCTTTAGCCGCATCTTCATTTAATTCAGCAGCTGCTTTAATCAATTGCTCTTTCTCGTCTTCATTAGATGTTTGGCTTGCTTCCTTGATCAAGTCGTTTGCTTTATCCGACTTCTCTTTTGCTTCTTGTTGCTTTTTGGCAGCAAATGCATATGCTCCATCCATTTTTAGCTTGGCTTCTTCATAATCTGTCTGTAATAAATCAGCATCCTTTTTTGCAACAGCCAAAACATCTTCATCTGCTTTAATATCTAATGAATCCGTTTTATCAACCTTTGCATTTAAAGTAGTATCATTGATATCTGCATTAGGATCTAATTTGGCTTGTCCAAGAAAAACTTCTGCCAAAATCTCATCTACATTTTCGAATTGCTCATCAAAGAGATTTCTAATTTTTAAAATTTCTTTATTCTCTTCTTTAGTTAAAACTAATTCTTGTTTGAGCGGTCGCAATTCTTTTGAGGGAGGTACTTCTACAATACCGGTATGTACCACTTGTGATTCGGCTACCACAGAAAATTTATACTTTCCTCCTTTGGGAAGAGTAATTAAATAAGATCCATTATTTCTATTGGTATTAAAAATTCCAATTACTTCATTAGTTGCTACATCTTCAATGGTGATGGTTGCAGCTAAATACGTTTCATTAATTTCATTTATAAAATTTCCTTTAAGAATCGCAATATTGATCGGAAGTCGATCTACAAAAACATTATAAACATTTATTTTTCCAGAAGGGCTTTCTCTTGTAGAAGCGAAATAAGCCATTTTCTCGGACGAGTCAGTAACATATAAATAATCATCTCCCGGCGTATTAATGGCAAAGTCTACATTTTCAGGCGCTGAAAATTGATTGGTTTCACTATCATAATAGCAACGAAAAATATCATATCCACCCATGCTATTATGACCTGTAGAAGCAAAATAAAAAGTTCTTCCATCTGGATGCATATAGGGAAAATCTTCATCTAGAGAAGTGTTGATGGGTCCATTTACTATTTGCGGAGTTCCAAAAGATCCATCTGGTAGTCGATTTACTTTGTAAATATCTTTTCCGGTTTTGCCGTCTTTACCATAACTTGAATAAAAAATAGTTGAATTACTCGATTTAGCATTAGGGAAATAAACAATCACATTATGTTTTTTCTTTTTATCTAAGTCGGATTGTAAGGCAGAAATTAAAGCCATTTGACCGCCAATTCCTTGTAATTTATAATTATAAAAGAAATTAGATTCATTGAATTCGTTACGCGAAACAACTTGAACTTCGGTGATACGTTTCAATAAAGATTTTCCAAAATTACAAGCGTCAATTTCTTTTTGAACTTGATACTTCTCTTTTTCTTTCGGATTTAATGTAATGAACTTAGTATAGGATTTCATTGCATCTGCAAACATATAATTCAAATGAAAGGCTTTTCCTAAGTGAAACCAAACACGAGAATCAGTCCCTTCTATTTGTGATGCGAATTTTAAATAACGTAGACCTTGCCTTTTGTCGCCATCGGTATAAAGAATACAAGTTCCATATTTGAAATTATATTCACCACTTTTTTGATCTACACTTAGCTTTTTCAAAAAAAGTGGACCTGCCTCTCTAAAATTTCCTTCTTCAAAAAGTTTATTTGCTTCCTTGAGTTCTTCCGCAGGTGATTTTTGCGAAAAAGCAGCATGCGAATTGATTCCCTGAAGAAGAGTAATTAAAAAGGTATATAGAAAAATTTGTTTCAAGTGATAATTTACGGTTACACGTTACTGTACACCGAAGAGTAAAATTAGTTGAATTATTTATTTTTTCGTCTTACAGGAAGCCGATTCTCTTCCTTTCTGAGAAGTCGTTCAATATTTTTCTGATGAGTAAAGAGCACAACAATGGCAATTATCATCGAAAAATGAATAAGTGGAAGTGGTTCTGGACGGAAAAAAATAAATAAGTGAAAGGGGAAAGATATTCCTGCTATCATAGAGCCTAGGGATACATAGCCCGTCAAAAGAAACACAATTAAAAATATAGCTATACTCAAAAGCGCTGCTTGCCAATGCAATGCGATAATTACACCCATTAGAGTAGCCACTCCCTTGCCGCCTTTAAAATTTGCAAAAACAGGAAAAATATGACCAATGGTTACCGCAACAGCTAATGCTAATTGGAACATAGTGAAAATATCATCTTTGTGATTAAGTGGAGTCATATCCGAAAAAATCCAAACGGCAAAAAAACCTTTTAAAGCGTCAAGAATTAAAACGGTAACACCAGGTTTTC
Organism: Chryseobacterium gleum; assembly: GCA_945865695.1. Taxonomy (GTDB): domain Bacteria; phylum Bacteroidota; class Bacteroidia; order Flavobacteriales_D; family UBA2798; genus CAMBFX01. The sequence continues at coordinate 23,693 of CAMBFX010000013.1, forward strand.
TACCTAAAACACGAAAAGTATTAGTAGCTCCTGCGTTTCCACTTCCGTATTGACGAACATCCGTTTTATAAAAAGACTTTCCAATCCAAACGGCAGATGGGATAGAACCCATTAAATAGGCCGCAAAAATTGCTAATAGATGAAACGAGGTGTAAACTTCTTCCATTTCCATAACGACAAATTTAACAATTCTATAATACCAAAAACGATTTAAATAGTTGAGAAATTAACAATTACTCCACCATAAAACCAATTGCTGGTCCTCCGCTTGAAAGTGTTGTAATGGTTAAATCTTTAACTCCCTTCTCTCCCTTAAACTTCTTTTTGTCGTCTTTTGTTTCGGTGATTATATTATTAAATTGAGAATCTGAGGAATATGTGCTCAATAATCCATTAATGTATTTGAAATAATAGTAAGCACTTTCTGGAGCAGTGCCATCTAACCAAATAGCCAATTGAATTTGATCACCTGTTTTACGTTTTAAAATACGTATTTTAACATTTACGATTTTTAAGACTTGTTCATCATAAATATTACAAATTCCAGCTTTTCCATTGGCTTCCCATCCTTGCTCTTCCCCTTTTTCGGTAATGAAAGTACCCCATTTAAAATTCACGTCAGTTAATACCATTGAATTTTTTATTTTAACAGGAAAGTCTTTAATTTTTCCTTTATAAAGTAATTCTTCCATCATTTTATTCGTTTCGTCAAGAGAGGTCATTTCTCTTAAACCTTGAACCATATCTGAACCAGAAGTTTCTAACGGCATTAAGTCTGGAAATTTATTTATTTTCTCCACCATTTTTTTCATTGCGCCTTCAATGAATGGCAATTCAATTTGAACAGCGGCTTTAAATTGAGTGGAATTTTTAGCTAAATCAGTTGTAATATTTCCAACAGAAGTTACTTTCACTAGGTCAAGATTCATTCCTAAATTCATTTTTCCATTTCCACTCAATTCACATTTGTCTTTGCTTAATGTGAGCATATTTCCAGGAAGAGAATTTTCTGAGAATTTTTCTTTCGTACCAATTTTATATTGTTTGCTGGTTTTGTCATACATCAAAATTCCAGAAGCTTTGATAACCTCGGTATGTTCTTTATTAATTTTCTCTGAGAAGAAAGTGGGATAAAGTGAAACAGAATCTGTGTTTACAATCAAACCTGCCGTTAAAATTTTCTTCTCGCTACCTGAAATCTCAAGATCAACAGGAATTTCAATATTAAGTGGGTCTACAACACCTTTAAAGTTGAACCAATCAGTTACGAAACCATTACAATTAGAAACAATTTTAGTTGAACCATCAAAATTTAAACCTACATCAATCGCTTTTAGTGCAATTTTTCCTTTGTAATAAAAATTTGAACTAAGCATAAAATTCATCTCTTCTTTCACTTCTCCTATGGCATAAGTTTGAAAAGCGGTATCAACGGTGATATTTGCAAAATGAAAACTTGATTCTTTTTTGTCTTCATCAAGATAAAGATAATCACCAGAGGCAGTATATTTTTTACGTGTATTAACTATAACATTTGCATTAAAAATTCGATGGTATTTAGTTACAGAGTTGGCTATTATTTGTGAATTTTTAAATTCATCCATTTTTGCATTTTTTCGAATTATTACTTTCTGGCTATCTGGTAAAATTCTAGCATCTGCAACATCTAAATAAGTTACTTTATCGGCATAAATTACTACCTTTTTCATATCATATCTTGCTTTTGGAGCCATAAAATTCAAAGAATCTTGATCAGGATGGATAGAGAAAAAATTAGATCCAGCCAAATCCAAATCAGTGTCGATGTTTAAGCTTTTTCGATCAGATTCGAACGTTAAATCTTCGCGATCCATCCACCATTTGAATCTATCCATAAAACACACATACTTTATTTCCTCAAAAATCAAAGGCTCTGCTTTTCCATTGGAAGCAAATTCACCATATCGCTTATCGAAATCCACATGAGCTTTTACGTTTTCTGTTTTCAAAGCTATAGACGATTCATCAAAATTTTTGAGTCTAAAACTAGCCGTATCCGAATCAATTGCTCGTGCAGTTAAAATAAATTTTTTCGCTCCTAATTCAGCCGCATTAAAATAAATTCTGCCGCGAGCAGTCATACCGGATTCGCGCAATGTAACTGTTCCTTTCATTTTCACTTTTTCGATACTGTCATAAAGCATCAATGGTTTTTCGAGCGATTTGGCAGTAAACAATTTTTCTTTTGGAGCATATTTTACAAAACAATTTTCGCCATTCACAATTGGCACATTCATTCCTTGTGTGGTATGTGTATTGATATATTTCTTAGCCACTCCATTGGTTGAATCAGGAAAGAACGTAAAAGCATCAGACTCTGCTGAAGAAGTTAAAAAGGAAATTTTACCATCTCCCTGCAATCCCTTGCCCGATAATCGAATTTCGTTTTTAAAAACACCTTTATCCGCATAAATTTTTGCACCTGCATCGCCGGCTTTTCTGGTAAATCCAAGTGAATAATCTGGCATCACTTTCAGTGATTCCTTCATCATAGGAAAAATTCCAGCAGAATGAAACTCACCATTAAATCGAAGTGATTTATTTTTAAAATTATCCAAACTATCTAAAGTAAATTTCTCATTTTTAAAATAGAATTTGGTACTGTCATAAACCCCACGATAGATTTTATTAAAAAACACATAACTTTCTTTATTGCATTCAAATATTGGATACTTTGCAAATCCTCTTTTACTTCCTGCTTTATTATCTTTACCATCAATAGTAATGGTTCCTTTAACTCCAACTATTACTGAACTAAGTCTAATTTGATTTCCTCTTCCTGTTAATGGCCAAACTCGAATTCTCATTGAGTCACAATCCACCACATTCAATTTAAATTCAGCATAATCAAACGAGAAATTCTTTCCAAAATATTCTGTAGCTCCCGCATTAATAATTCCGTCAAAAACAAAACTTCTATTTTTCTTTACCACAATTTTTTCTTCTCGTGGATAAACTTTTACAAATTGGGTATCACTTAAAGTCACTTTTTTTACTCCATCAATAGTTAAGTCATAACTTAACAAATTAATACTTGCATTTATTCCTGATTTCTTAGAATCGAAAATGATAACATCAAAGTCATTATTTCGTCCAGCAGCTTTTATATAATCAAACATCTTTTTCTTTAAAAACACTTTTTCTTGGTCTGTATCACAGTCAAGCAATCCAAATTCAGCCAATTTAAATATGGTAGGAAGCACCATATCTTTTGTTCCACCTAATGCACTACAAACATCATATAGATTTAAAACCATGGTATCCTTTTTCAAGTACAATTGTTCAATCGCTAAAGCGGGATGATAAGAATCCATTCCCATCATTTGTTGGTACCTCACAATAGAAAAGTAATTTGCTGATTCGAAATAAGCTTCTGACGCTTGACCTTTATCTATGGTTGGACCCATATTTAAATCTTGAGTTCCCATTTTCCAACTCATGGTTTCGAACTTCATATCCAATTGATGATAGGAATCATAATAGGGCGCCTGAGCGGTTCCTTGGCCCACTCTATTCAATGATACACCCCGAGTAATATTATCATATTTAAAATCTAAACCAGGATGTGAAATGGAATCTTTATCCATAAAAATGACTATTCTAGTTTTTTCCGAGGTAATTTTATCTGGTTTAATAATGAAATTAGTAGAGAAACCTTTCATCAATTTTTTACCATCCTTATAAAAAATTAAACTAGCTGGAAACTCAGGTGAACCTGTTCCAAATAAACTTGCGCCATCTAATGCAAATCCACCTTCGTAATCAATTTCCGGAAATACCTCTTTAATAAATAATCGTTTACTATAGGATTGAAATTTAGGATAGGTATGTCCGATAGTTTTACTTACGTTAACCAATTTATCACTAACACGCCCTTCTAAGGGTTTTTCAAAAAATTCAGTATACATAAAGCTTGAGTCGGCATCAAATCCTGCTGTTTTTAAATTGAGTCGATACTTTTTTAATTCTGCATAAGTTGTGGTTTTATCTAATCCTGTTCTTTCCCAAGTAACTGTTCCTTTATTACCTTGCCAAGTATCGAGTAAGGGTTTCAAAACTCCCGAAGTTTTAGCTATTAAAGAGCTATCGTTTTTTATAGAAACTACGCATAAGTCAGCTAGGGCAAAAGTAATAACAGGTGTTTTTTCATAAGAAAATTTGTAATCACGAGAGGTAATTCTCCATTTGATATTTACATTTTCAAAAACTACACCAGTATTAAATAATCCATCGGTAACTTTTAAAAATTCATCATATTTCTTTTTGTCGACGCCTCCAAAAATTTTATCTATCACCTCATGGTATTGCGCAAATGCGGCTTGAGGATGTTTGTTTTTGAAAAAACCATGTATACCATGAATATAATTATAATATTCCGGAAAAGCCTTAGCTCCTTTTGTTACTAATGAATTCGAGTAAGTATAAATGGTTTGTTTATCTGAATCTGGAATAGAATTCCAAACAGGTGTAAAATCTTTGATAAAATCTTTTGCTAATTTACGATCACCACCTTTTGTTAAAAATGACTCTACATCTTCTAGAAATTTTATTGGATCTGATTTAAACTCTTGTGCATTTAAACTTTTACCCAACAAAAATATTGCGGCAACAATTATTGCCTTAATTCCATTTTTCATTATACATTTTTTACTTTGTGAAACGTGCTACCATCCAATTGTTCTTTTCCATTTTACTAATGAATTTTAAGTCACAAGATTCAGCTGCCTTTTGCAACTGTGAAAGATCTGTTTCAAACACCCCGCTGAACAAGATGACTCCTCCTTTTTCAAGGCTTTGCGAATAAAACTTCATGTCGTGTAAAAGAACATTCAAATTGATGTTAGCTAAGATAATGTTAAACAAATGGCTTGCCAATAATTCGGCTCCCCCTTTTTCAACAGTGATGTTAATCGCTTTATTGAGAGAAATATTTTCAATCGTATTGAGATATGCCCATTCTTCTATATCAATAGCTAAAATGTTGGATGCGGATAATTTAGAAGCCAAAATAGCCAAAATACCCGTTCCGCACCCCATATCTAAAACGCTTTTATTTTTGAAATCAATATCAAAAAGCGACTTTGCCATTAACCAAGTAGTTTCATGATGACCCGTTCCAAATGACATTTGAGGCAATATAATTACCTCTAAAAGTTTTGGGTGAGAATCATGAAATGGTGCACGTATATAACATTTATCATCTACTTCAATTGGATGAAAATTTGATTCCCATTCTGCATTCCAATTTTGGTCTGGATGATGAATAATTTCATAGGAGTTTTGAAACTCATTTTTCAAGGTTTCTAAAGCTATTTTTAATTTCTCTTCAGAAAACACGTGAGTTGGGATATAAGCACTTAATCCCTCTGATTCATCTTCAAAATATTCGTAGGGTTCATTATCGAGCACATGATAAATCAATTCGCGCCCAGCAATAATTGGTGATATATTAATTTTTACTTGAGTATATTTCATGAAATAGAAGCAATAATTTTAGAAAAAGAATCCGCATCTAAAGAAGCACCACCAATTAATCCTCCATCCACATCTTTACAAGAAAATATTTCTTTTGCATTGGAAGTATTACAACTTCCTCCATATACTATGGAAATATCTTTAGCCTTTTTTCCTAATATTTCTTGAATATTTTTACGAATAAAGGAATGCATTTCTTGAGCTTGAGCGGATGTAGCGGTTACACCAGTACCAATGGCCCAAACAGGTTCATAAGCAATAGCAATAGAATTGATATACTTTTTGTCGATTCCACCTAAAGCAATGGACAATTGTTCCGCCACTTTACTATTTTGTTGATTTTTCTTACGACAAGCTAAATCTTCGCCAACACACAACATCATTTTTAATCCTGATTCCAAAACTGCACTTACTTTTTTAGCAATCATTTCATCTGTTTCACCAAATAAAATTCTACGTTCTGAATGTCCACATAAAATCCATTTTGCACCAGCTGACTTAATCATATCAACAGAAATTTCACCTGTGAAAGCACCCGAGTTTTCGAAGTAACAATTTTGAGCACCTACACAAATTTTGGTTGATTTTTTAAATTCTGCAGAGGCTTTTGACAGATAAATTGAATTGGTAAAAAGTACCACCTCCGCCTTGGTTTTTATTTTTGAACTATTTTTTTTGAGTTGTGTAGTAAGTTTATTCGCTTGAATGAGATTCAAGTTCATTTTCCAATTTGCGGCAACAATTTTATTTCTACTCATGCTATTTTACTCTTATTCGTGGATCGAGAATTCCATATACAATATCAACAATAATATTAATCAAAACAAACATCGTTGAAATAATTAAAACACTTCCTACTACAACTGGAAAATCTTCATCAATAACTGCATCAAAAACTTTTTTACCTATTCCATTCCAATCAAAAACATTCTCAATAAAAACAGCACCAGCCAACAAGGATGCAAACCAACCAGAAATGGCTGTTACCACTGGATTCATAGCATTTTTCATTGCGTGGCGCCAAATCACTTTTGTTTCCGACAAACCTTTTGCGCGAGCGGTTCGAACATAATCTTGTGATAAAACATCTAAAAGAGAACTTCGAGTTAATTGCATAATGATGGCGAGTGGGCGTATTCCTAATGTTATAGCAGGAAGAATTAAATTTCTCCAATGAGTTTCATCTTCTCCGGTCATTTCATTGGGCATGGACCATGATCCAGACATTTCTAAATCCGTTCCTGGGAATTGCAAATACGATTCAATCAATGGAATCATTTCATAACCTTTCAATCCATTAATCATTACACCTAAAAACCAAACAGCCATTCCAATTCCGAAAAATTTGACTGATTGTTCTATGACATAACCGAATGAAAAATTACTGAAATAATACTTAAAGCCTCGTTGCTTTTGCATCACCAATCCGGCAAATAAATCACGATTTTTTCGGAATGAATTAAATACAACACCAATAAAAAGTCCTGCAGCTAGCGCAATAAAAGGCAATTTTGGAAACCAAGTAACCTCATACCACACCCAACCTCCAATCCAAGAAATAATGAGCGCCATAAAAAATGAAGGTGCCGACATTCCAATCACGGCAATAATCAAAGTGAAATTATCAAAGAAGCTACCTTTTTTGATGGCAGCCACCACGCCCAATAAAATTCCAAAAATGGTTGCAATTCCCATGGCAGTAATTGCTAAAATCATGGTTGCTGGAAGAGCTTCGTAAATAATATCCGAAACTTTCTTTTTCGTTCGATATGATTTTCGGAAGTGAGGAGATTTGATTACTAATACACGATCATCACTCACATTCATTACTTCAGAATAGGAATATTTAGCGGTATCCAAATAAAGATGGCTTTCCGTATTATTTTTATCGTGAATGGAAATGGGAGAAAGATCATTGAGATAAAGTAAATACCTTTTGTAAAGCGGTAAGTCTAATCCCAAATCTGTACGAATAGTTTTAAGAATATCCTCATTCACCATTTGCCCGCTTAGCATTCGCGCAGGATCACCTGGTTTGATATGAAACAAAAAGAAAATAACAGTTATCGCCCCAAATAATACGAGAAAACCATACATTAATTTCTTTATGATATATCTAATCATTTATTTTAGATAATCATTTTTTACATCTTCATAAACTGGGAAAGAAGCTGCTGGCCACATATCCATCACTTCCGCTTTTTGAATTAACAATAAACCTGGATTAGATCGAATAATTGTTTTCTGAACCTTTTCATCCGCCGTATAAAACTTAAATGAAGGTTTCAATTGTTTGATTACTGAATCTTGAATTTTAGCACTTGATGCTGTTAGGCAAATAAATAAAATTCCATCTTTCTTAGCGGCTTCTGCAATTTCATTTGCTTGCGCCATTGCATTAGCATCGGCATGCTTTAAATCATATGCTACCATGATAAATACACTTTCCATTTTCAAAACAGAATAAGTAATATCCAAACCAGTAGAAATTTCTGTAATAGAGAAATCTTTTGCTGGTGCATCTACACCTTCTTTTATAACTTCATTTCTTGAACTCACATAATCATAATTCTGATCCCAGTTCTCTGGCCAATGATCAAATTCTTTTTCTTCACCTGTTTTTTTATCTTTCAAAGTATAATAAAACTTAAGTTCAGGCTGAATGCTTGTTCTTTGTTCAATCAAATTATTGCCAATTGCATAAGGACGGAAATCTTTTATAGGCAAATACCATAGGCAATAAATGGTAAACCCTAAACAAAGAATAAATAAACCAATGGCATTGGTCCACTCTGCACCAATTTTTTTAATCGGATATTTTTTGAGGAACCAATAAATTACAATAGCAACGAATGTAAAATAAAATGGGAACATCCAATCAAATAAGCCGCCACTGAAAAGTGCAATGATGAGAAGAGAAACGGGAAGTATGGAAATATCTTCCTTAACTTCATTCAATTTTATTTCACCCGCATGAAGCAACAATATGATGACAAAAAACAATAAGCAAATATCCTTGTAAAACGATTCCCAAGGAGTGAGTGATCTTCCCACAGAACCTTTCATGGCATCACCAAAACATCCGCAATCATCCACACAAGTTCTTGTCCATTCACCCAATTTAATTTCTTCATTTGCTTTAAGTTCATCAATCTTGGCAACTTTCCCTCTAATTTCCTTTATAACCACTAATTCTTCCGCTGAAAAATTATCATCCGTATCCCCAATATATTCATAATAACCTTCATAATCTTTGGCAATTTTCTCTAATTGAGGGCTGTATTTTTCATTAATTTTTGTCGAGCCTTCCATGTGTTTTTCACCGAATGATTTTTGGTCGTCCATACAGGTAGCTGTAAACCAAGTTAGCCAAGCAAAAAACAAAGCCATAGAAAGTAAAGTCCAAGCCGTTAATTTAGCCTTTCCTCCAATGAGAACTGCCAAACCTAACAATACTTCAATAGCCGAAATAAAAATGGCTAGAAAAAGTGACCAATCATAAAATAATGTCCAAAATGCAGGGCCTAAAGAAGAACTTCCTAAAGCGGTTTCTGTAAAATAATCTTCGAGTTTATAGGAGAATCCAAGTGGATCGTTTGCTTTTATTAATCCAGAAACAATGAAAAGTGAGCCAACAAAAACTCTAGCAATAAAAATAACCGATTTTTTATGATCTAGTATTTGTGGTTTAACCAAAGTAATTATCGCTATAATTATGAACGCCCAAGGAAAATAGAATGCCGCTCCCAAATCTTTTGTTAAAACAAGATAAGCCGGAAATAAAACCGAAAAAGCTAAAATCCCCCTTGTTGCCCAATGAATAATTTTGTTTTCAGAATTAGTGACGACTAAAAATCCACCCAAGCTCATGGCAGAAAGTGTGAACATCCAATAAATATTGAATTCATCGACCGGTGTAGGGTCGTTAGATGCGCTACTTATAAAATAAAATGAAAGCAAAATGTAAATCGCTCCCATTAATTGACTGATAAAACCTAACTTTTTACTCATATAATTTCTTATTTTTTGAATTTGTGAGCGCTATCGCGGTTCATATTAAATATATTTTTTTAGAAAGTTATTTTACAAATTCCGTTCTGCTATGAATTTAACAGAACATTAACTTTCTACTTCTTCCATTTTGATGAGTGCAAAAATAGCATAATTCACTATATCGAAATAATTGGCATCAATTCCTTCCGAAATAATAGTAACTCCTTTGTTATCTTCAATTTGTTTGATTCTTAAGAGTTTCATTAAAATCAAATCGGTAAATGAAGATATACGCATGTCTCGCCAAGCTTCACCATAATCATGATTTTTTTTCTCCATTAAGGATTTTGCATGAGACGACTCATTTCGAAAA
>CAMBFX010000014.1 GCA_945865695.1 Chryseobacterium gleum
CTCATTATATGGTGCCGCTAGCAATTCAAAGTTTGCTGCTTTTCTTCGTCACCCTAATTTTTCGAGCAAGATAAAAGGTTTATATTGTTGTGGAGGATCAGTACACCCTGGAGGAGGAATTCCTTTGTGTTTACTTTCTGCAAAGATCAGTTCAGATTTAATTATTTCAGCCTCATGAAAAAACTAACATCACTTGAATTTCTATGGAGGAAAGAATACCTATCCATCTTCATCATTTGGCTGGTAACCATTTCAGGTTTAATTGGAATTTGGCTTGGATACGGCGATTGGTTTTTACCTAAAACTATCTTCAATCTCTTACTTGGTGCGGCAATTTTGTTGTGGAATTTTCCAATAAAAAATGGTTGGAAAAGTTTAGCCATTTGGACAAGTATTTATTTGATGGGAATGGTTGCTGAATGGATAGGCGTGAACACAGGCCTACTTTTTGGAGATTATAGCTATGGCAATAACCTTGGGCCAAAAATAGTTGGCGTGCCTCCTATTATCGGAATTAATTGGGTAGTGCTTGTATTTCTTACAGCCTTCATTTCTAAACGTATTATTCCACATAAATATGCTGCAGCCTTGCTTGGAGCTTTACTGATGGTGGGTCTCGATTTTTTTATAGAACCCGTTGCGCAGAGATTTGATTTTTGGAGTTGGCACGAAAACTTTGCGCCACTTAAAAATTTTATACATTGGTTCTTTGTTTCGTTGCTTATGCAAATTATTGTTATGAATGAACTTCCCGAAAAAAATAGTTCGCTCCCCATTCACCATTTTTTATCACAAGTTTTGTTTTTTACTTTTTTTTATGTCATCTACCAATTTTGATATAGCCATTATTGGTGCCGGTGCTGCTGGCCTCCACCTTGCCTTAGCCATTGGTAAGGAACCGAAGTTTAAGAATAAACGCATTCTTATTCTTGACAAATCTTCAAAAGAAGTGAATGACCGAACTTGGTGTTTTTGGGAAAAAGGCGATGGTTTATGGGATAATTTACTACAGCAAAAATGGTCGAAAGGAAATTTCTATTCTAAAGAATTAGAAATTCCTTTAAGCTTGACGCCCTACCAATACAAAATGATTCGCTCTATTGATTTTTATACTTATGCAAAGAATGAAATTGCTTCCAACCCTATTTTTTATTGGAAAAAAGAAGAAGTTCAAAGCATTGAAAACGGAACACCCATCAAGATCTATGGCAGTGAGAATAATTACAATGCTGAATATGTTTTTGACAGCCGAATACCTTTAGAATTTATACAAATAAAAGATAAATACACACGCATCTTACAGCATTTTAAAGGTTGGGTAATTCGTACAAAAGAAGATAGCTTTGATCCCGATTGTTTTACCCTAATGGACTTTCGGTTACTTTGGCCAAATTCTACCAGTTTTACTTACGTATTGCCACTTAATAAAAAAGAAGCACTGGTGGAGTTCACTTTGTTCTCAGCATCATTACTAAACGATAGCGACTATGAAAGTATGTTACGTACTTACATTACTGATATATTAAAACTAAAAGAGTTTGAAATTATAGAGCAAGAGAGTGGTGTGATTCCAATGAGCGATTTTCCGTTTGAAAAATATTCAGAGGGAAAACATATACGCATAGGCACCGGTGGCGGATGGGTAAAGCCTTCAACAGGTTATTCTTTTAAAAATTGCGAACGAAATTCAAAAAAAATTATTCAAAATTTAATCGAAGGTAGGCCTGCGAATAAGGGTGTGATCTCTAAAAAATTTCGCTTTTATGATAGCTTGTTACTCGATATACTTAGTCGTAAAAACGAAATGGGACCCGAGCTTTTCAAGATCATGTATTCTAAATATCCGGTGCAAAAAATTTTCGCGTTTCTTGATGATCAAACAAGTTTCGGTGAAGATCTTAGTATAATGATGGGTTTTCCTAGTAAACCCTTTCTTCAATCATTTGTTAAATACCTCACGCGTTAATGGAACATCTTAGGCAATGTTTAGCTTGTAACTCAACAAAACATAAAGCGTATATACAAACCTCGGCTATGATGTATTCACATTCGCCAACCACCTATAATTTTGATCGTTGTATTGATTGTGGTTTAGTATTCTTAAATCCACGTGTGAAGGAAGAGGAATTGGCACAATTTTATTCATCCGCTTATTTGCCCTATAGAGTTGAAGAGGCTTGGGGAAAATATGCATCTTTTGTAAAAAAAGATCAGCAAAATATTGATAAAGCAAGAGTAAAACGATTAAAGGTTCACCACTCAATCACAAACCAAAGTAGAATACTTGATGTTGGTTGCGGTAAGCCTACCTTTTTGGCTTGCTTGCAAAAACAAACAGATGCCGAACTTATCGGAATTGATTTTAGTAACGAAGGTTGGAAAAATGAACAACAAACCTACCATAACATTGATCTTAGAATTGCTGAGATAGCCGACTTGCAAGGTGAGAAACCTGTTGATGTAATTACTATGTGGCACTATTTAGAGCATGATTATAACCCACAATTACACTTAAAACAATTACTAGACATAACACATTCTCAAACAAAGCTTATTATAGAAGTTCCAAATTTTGATAGCTATACTCGTCGCAAATTTGGAAAATATTGGGCCGGCTATCACACACCAAGGCACACAGCCTTATATTCTCCAAATAATATTGAACTATTACTTAAAAACAGCGGATGGCAAGTGGAAAAAATAATTACGTATGGCACACTGCACCCTTACACACTTCATTGGATGAGCAAAATGGAAAAAAAGGGAATCGATTGGACAAGCTCAATGGAAAATAGGTTTGTAACATTTGTTGCAGGCATGGTAATTAATTCGCCGATTTACATGCTGCAAAAATTGTTTTCGATGGGGTTTATGACCGTAGTAGCTAAACCTGCTGAAAAAAATTAATGTTTTAAATAAGGCGCTAAAAGATCTTCACCTCCCCATTTTCCCAATGAGCGATAAGGCTGAAAGCGTGCAAACATCTCTTCTTTGTACCAATCTATTTGACGTGTTTTTTTTATCGCCTCTTGGTGTTCCGGACTATTATAGGCAAAGTTTTTTAGCGCTTCTACATTTTCCCAAACACTAAAGGTGGCCATTTGTACCAACGGAGCTTCGCCAATTCCTTTTGTATAGATTAATCCCGGGCAACCTTTTTGAATAGGACGTTGCGATATAGGAACATATTTCCAAAATTTGGCAAGTTTACTTAACCTAATTGTGGCACGCGTAACCACTGCTATGAGTGGATTGTCTGCATCCAGATCAGTGGATGATTTAAATGGATTCACACCCGACCATAATCCTTTAGCATGCAATGGTTTCATAAAAACGGTCCATTGCTCCATTGATTTAGCTTCGTAACGTTTAAAAATCGTTGAATTACTAAAAAAATCTTGCGCAGCTTTTTCATTTTCCCAAACACAAAGCAATCCATAAACTCCCCAATCTGGAAAAGGGTTAAAACCTAGATCTCTGCCGCTACCCATCAGTTTATAGAAACTTAAACCCGATGTTTTTCTTATAGCGGAATGCGCAAATTGCATTTGACCGAAAGCCCACATTTTTTTAAATAAACCAGGAAACCGAAATAAAGTAAGTGTAGTAACAGAACTCATGATGGATGCAAAATATATAGCTTACAAATATATTCATTTTTAGTGGCTTTAAATGATGCGCCATTTGAATGATAATATCAATTAATAACTTTCTATTTTCTTTATTGGTAAAATGAACTCCTAAATCAACGTATTATCTCCATTTACTTTTACATACAGAAATTTAAATGGAACGACTGTATTAATTAGAATGATAAAAAGGGGCAGAACTGTCGGCCTAATGTTGACAATGTTAGCTCAATTCAGTTTGGTGGTAAAAATCGCCACTTTCGTCAAATCCGAAAACGTTATGTGCCGCAAAAAATAAGCTCTGATTTTTCTCCATCGCTATCGCTTACTAAAATCAATTCGGTTCCATTGGGCGAAACTTTTTTAATCGCTACCGATTCTATTTTTAGTTTTAAAATTTCACCGTTTTCCTCAATGAGTTGGCAAGGTGGTGTATATTTATCTTTGAGATTTTTTAAAGCGATAAAACCCAAATAACTTCCTAAAACTTCTCCGTCATCCACCCAATTGAAAGTATTTTCTACAGAGGCGGTAAAAATAATTCGGTCTTCAAAAATATCAGCACCTGAAAAACCAGCTGGAATATTTTTTAAAACGGGTAGAAATAGTTGATAGAATTTAAAAAGGGGACTGTAACTTTTATTTTCTAAATGTTGGAATAAATCTTCTAAGGTAAATTCAATGATAAAATTGTTACCGCGATTAAAAAGTAGAATTTTTTCTTCGTAATAAAGTGCTGCTTCAATATTGAGGTCGGTAGAAGAAATATTTCCTTGCATTCGTAAAGAAGAATAAAAATCGAATAAGGAATGCTTTTTTATTTGAGTTTTATCTGCTGGATTTATTACAAATAAAACATCACGTTGAGGTGATTTAGATCCCGATCCGAAAATGAGAAGATAATATCCTGATTCGAATTTCACTTTGCACATTCCTTCAAAATCGGGTTTAAGATGTTTGGGCATCAATCCTCCTTCAAATTCCGTTTTTGGAATGAGTGAAAATGATTTTAATAGTTTACCCTTTTCATTTATTTTATAAAGATTTGGAAGATTGTCGCCAATAACAAAAATAGCTTTACCAATCATTTCTACTCCCGATAAAGAAGGAAGATCGGGTACAATTAGTCTTTTTTTGATTTTTATTTCCACTTTTTAAAATTCAAAATTTAAAATTCAATATTGGTTTTACCCTCACAATCTAACCCTCGCTCTCGCAGTCATTCTCGATCTCTAGCAGCAAGTGATGTCTTTGCATTTAATTCATGCTTATTTCTCATACAACTCAATAGGCAATCCGTCGGGGTCTGAAAAGAATGTAAATTTTTTTCCAGTATGCTCATCTTTTCGAATTTCTTCCACCACCATGTCTTTTTCTTTTAATTCCTCTATTGCTTTTTCGATATTCTTTACTTCAAATGCCAAATGACGCAAACCTGCAGCTTCTGGAAATGATTTTCGTTTGGGTGGAGAAGGGAAGGAGAACAATTCTAAAACATATTCACCTTTCAAAGATAAATCCAATTTATACGATTCTCTATCGGGTCGATAAACTTCACGAATAATATCTAATCCTAATACTTCCGTATAGAATTTTTTAGAGACCTTATAGTTGGAACAAATAATAGAAATATGATGGATGCGATGGAGCATTCTTAGGCTTAATTTTTTATAAAAGTAAGAATATTTGAATTATTTCTATTTAGTTTAAATTTAGGTAGGGCTATGTATCTGTTCTTGCGACAAATTTGAAAAATATAATTTTGTCTATGATAACATTGGTTTTTTCATTCAATAATTTCACTATTTTTAAGCTAAATTACATTTCTATGAAGCGCTATTTACTGTTTATTGCTTTCACTTTTAGTTTGAATCTCATTCAAGCCCAAACATCAACTTGGAGTAGTTTCATTGATGATATTCCCTCTTTGAGCTCTCCTCGTTTAGCTGATTTAACGGGTGATGGGGTGAAAGATGTGGTGATGGGTGGCGGAACTGATAGTACCTTCAGTAATCATGGTATAATGGCGTTTAATGGAGCAACAGGTGCGCTACTTTGGGAGTTGCCTTCAAAGAATGAAATTTTTGCGAGTGCACAATTTCAAGATATTACTTCCGATGGTATTCCAGATGTTTTTATAAGTGGTAGAGAGGCGCAATTGTATGCCATCAACGGTAGCACTGGTGCAATTATTTGGGAATATTTTCCTTTTTCAACCGATCCAGCTTTAGTGGGATTGTATAATTTTTATTCACCACAATTTATACCTGATGCGAGTGGAGATTTAATTCCAGATATTTTAGTTTCCAATGGTGGTGATCATAATGCTCCAGTTTGGCAAACAAATCGTCCGCCTGCACATTTAATGGTTGTTAATTCAATGAATGGTTCTTTGATAGCACAGGCGGTTGTTCCTGATAGCAATGAAACCTATTGTTCTCCAGTTGTAGCAGATTTGAAAGATGATGGAAATCTTTGGGTGGTTTTTGGAACGGGAGGAGAAACTCTTCCTGGCTCCATGTGGGCAGTTTTGCTTTCGGATGTTTTAAATAATGATATTTCTAATGCTACTCAATTAGCCACGCATCCTACCTTAGGCTTTGTGGCTCCTCCTTCAGTAGGAGATTTTACTCAAACAGGAAAATTAGATATCATCATTCAAGGCTATGGAGGAACTATTTCTCGAGTGAGAGGCGCAGATTTTGGTTTACAATGGAGCGTTACCATTCCCAATAGTGAATCAAGCGCTGCTCCTGTCATTGGAAATTTTACTGGTGCAATTACTCCGGATGTCTTTTGTGTTTTAGCAAAAGGAACAGCACCTTCCTATACGGATTTTTACCAAGTAATGATTGATGGAAGAACCGGTAGCTTAATAAAAAAAGATAGTATTGGAATGATGCATTTTGCTTCTGCCAATGCATTTGATTCCAATGGCGATGGAAGAGACGAAGTTTTAGTCTCAGTAAATAATCATGTTGGTTATTTTAAACATCAATTAATGTTATTCGACTATCAAAATAATACCTACAACAATTATTGGAATTCAGAAACAGGTGTAAATATTGGATGCACTCCTTGGATAGGTGATATGAATAACAATGGTGATTTAGAAATTATTTATGTAGTAAAAGAAGATTCTTTGAATCCGATGGGATGGCAGGGAATAAATGTGCGCCGTTTAAATACTGGAATTAGTATGCCGATTGCTGGTGTTGCGTGGGGAAGTTATATGGGAACCAACTATGATGGACATTATAACTACACTCCTGATAAATGTGGTGTGGGAAGTATTTTTTCGGGAGCTAGCAATATCAATCCAAGTTGTAATGGTTTTTCAAATGGATCTTTAACGCCATTGACGGCAAATGGAACACCACCCTTTACTTATTTATGGGATGATGGTTCGGTAGGTTCTTCTTTAACCAATGTTCCTGCTGGAACTTATACGTTAAGAATTACGGATGCAAGTGGATGTTTCGAAGAAGTTACTGCCGCTCTAGTAAATCCTTTTAATATAAATTTTGGTGGTGTTTCGAATGTGTTATGTGAAGGTGGTTCAAACGGACTAGCTACAGTTAGTTCAAGCGGGTGTGTTTGTATGTTTAGCGGATGTACTTATTTATGGGATAATGGTGGTACCACTTATAATGGAACAGGATTGGATGCTGGGCCGCATTCTGTAACTATCACACATAATAACGGATGTATAGTTGTGGCAACGATTAATATTAATGATGGAGCTCCATTGGTTGATTCAGTTATTTTGCAGAATGTATCTTGCAATGGATTTGATGATGGTTCTATTGAAATAATTCCAACGAATATTAGCACGACTGCTTATAATTGGAGCACTTTGGATAATACTTCTTCTATTACTTCATTGGTGCCTGGAAATTATGCCGTAAATATTCAGGATACTCGTCCATGCTCAGAAACACTTAATTTTACCATTACAGAACCTGATTCATTATTGTTGGACTATACGGTTACAGCTATTTTATGCAATGGCGATAATGATGGTGAAATTGTGGTGACTTCTTCAGGTGGAAATTCAGATTTTTTGTATTATGTTGGAACGAATAATTCTTCCACTGGAGTTTTTTCTGCGTTAGATGGAGGAAGCTATGATGTTTACGTCATGGATAGTTTAAATTGTAGTTCAGATACAATTTCTGTTATGATTAATGAACCTACAGCTATATCAACAGTGATGAGTTCTACTCCTGAATCTATTGCGGGAAATGGAACGGCTACCGTTGTAATTTCGGGAGGAACTGCCCCTTATTCTCAATTATGGGATGATGCAATGTCGCAGACTACAGCTACAACAAATGGGTTGGTTAATGGATGGTATACAGTTGTTGTTACCGATGATAACGGTTGTACAGATATTGATTCGGTAGAAGTAATTTCAACGGTTGCAATAAATGATATCGGAGAAGAAATCGAGCTATTAATTTATCCGAATCCTGCTATCGATTATATGGAGCTGAATTTCGGAACAAAAGATATTTCTTCTTATGAAATTGAACTAATCGATATTTCAGGAAAGCAAGTTCCTATTAATTATGAAAAATCTTGGAACAAGGTGAAATTGATTCGTGATGGAAGAATTGCCAATGGAAATTATATTTTCGTTCTCAGAAATGAAACCGAATTATTTAAAGTTCAAGTAAGTTTCCAGTAAACTATTTTTAGTAATTATTCAATAAAAATAAATAGAAAAAAGTTTAATGATGAATCACTACTTTTTCAATTTTGGTTTTTCCATCCGTTGATAAAATAGAGCAAAAATAAATTCCAGATGGAATCTCAGTGATGTCTAATTGAACAATACCGGCCTGATATTTATTCGAGAAAATTTCTTTCCCATTAATCTCCATCAGAGTAATTTCATCAATGATTTTATCCGATTCTATGTATAAATAATTAGAGGCAGGATTCGGAAAAATTAATACTTCCATTAGGTCATTTTCAAGGATAGTAGCAAATGTTCCATCGCAACCATTGGCATTGCCTGGAATATTTGCATCAAGCCATGCGATTCTTAAATCTAACCAATCTTTGAATTTAGTGATTTGTCCAGCATAGGTGGCTGGATCTTGTTCCATTTCAGGAGTGCCCGTATTTACGCCTAAATTACCCCATTTTTCAAAATGACGAATTTGTGCTGAATCCAGATAAAGTGCAACAGAATCTATATAATTACTCAAATTAGCATCATTTAGTATTGTTCCTCTTAAATACTCCCATCTGCATCTAAAATCATTTTGAAAAAGTGTGTCTTGCATCAATCTTACATACCATCCGGGTGAATTTACATCAGGATTACAATCGTTAATATGATGTGCCCAACCCGAACCATCTGTTGCTGAAAAAATAGAACACTCATTTATATTTTTCCATGCCCAATCAAAATCCCAAACAGGTCCTGCTTTTAGTTTCGACATTCCAGTTGTTTTGTCTCTGTCCTTATGAAAAATACTACTTTTCTTAAACCCATCATTATTTCTCGCAAGCTCATTAAGTATTAAATAGTCTAACCAAGAGGTAATACTTAAATATTTTCGATAGCCGTTAATCGTGTCTGCATAATTTGCTCCATAAAGTGTATTTTCAAAATCATAGATAAAGGATTGCAGATAAGTTTTTTGTTGAACAGTAATTACATCTGGTTGCGGATATTCATAAACAAGATGTACATCAAACGTTGGGTGGTCAATGGGATGAAAAGAGGATAGCCAACTATTGCTACCATCCCAATAATCATTCTTGATGATATAACCACCGGTTAAATCAATTCCTGTATTTTCATTGGTATCCAGCTTAGAAATGCTAATTCTATTTTTATCACGTTTTGGTTTTTCCATAAACAGATAAATTCCGCTATAATTTCCATTTATGACTACTTCGCAATATTGACTTCTTGCCGAATAATGACCCATATCTTCAAATAAATCATAAGGCAATTTATTTCTCATAAATACTTTGTCGTTATAATTTGCCAATAGAATCCAATCATGTTCTGATGGCATTCCTAATATAGCAGTGTCCAATTCTGCATTTAATGCATCTCGTGTTTCAATAGCATATGGTTTTTGTGGGAGAGATTGTGAATAGGCACCACGCATTTCAATTCCGATATTTCCACTGTAATGATTTACGGGATCCGTCATGTGATTTACATTTCCAAATCCATTAAATATAATTCCCATGGTTGCATCAATCTTGGGTTCATCAGGAATAGAAACATTATTGGTATTAATTAAAACAATGGGTAAACGGGATTCACTAAATACAACTGGAACACTAGCTCCGCCTCCAAATTCAATACTCCAGCTATTTAAGGTTCCATTATCCGCTGGATAGGTATCTAAGATTCTTAGAATCCAATTTCCGTTTCCATTAGTGCTGTTATTTAAATTCCCTAATGATTCTTGTGGTTGGAATGTTCCTGTAAATGGAGCTGAAGCAGTATTGATAGATGATGGAGCAGATTGATTTAAACAAGTATTCGTAAAATTATCATCACCACCTCCAATTCCAGAAAATAAATTTATTTCTATTCCATCAGGAGAAATTAAATGCACATTAAGATCTGCATTGTAAGTATGTGTTATATCTAAACAAACTTGAATCACTCCCAATGAAGCATTCAAAGTAGTTGAACTTAATCCCGAAACATTAATAATGAAATCATGATTTTGTTGGTCATCGGGAACAAAACCACCCGTGCCGTTGAAGGTTTGTGAATTGGCATTTAAAAAAAGAAAACTTAGGGCAATTGAATAAAGTAATTTCATTGAATATCTCATTAAATGATCAAGTTAATAAATCTAAAAATAGTTTAGTTTCCGAAAATTGAATTTCCGTTTCGTTTTTTGAAAAGAGCTCCTTTAAGAATATGATATTTCAAGGAGACTTCTAATCCACCTTTGTATCGAGAAACTGTTTTTAATGAAGAAATATTGGCATCATACGATAATCCTACTCCAAAATTATACCATTCTAACATTACTTGAGGCACAATGGCATCACCTAATCTGAAATGGCCACCAAAATATAATGCAGCTTCATTTAATAATCCTGTAATTTTTGTTCCTGGCGCTAATTCTACACGAACTAACATTCCCACATTAATTTCTTTAAACTCATTTTGTAAAAAGAAGTACCCAAAAGGAACAATAGAATAAGTAGAAGAAGGTAAATCAAAACGACCATTGAAGTGACCCACCATTTTCATCGCCAACTCTTCACTCCCGCCCGAATAAAAATTTAATGTGGGTGTATTTACATGATACATTGCAAAACCTACATCTAATCGATTTACATCCCAACCTTTGATATGGCTATCTGTATTGTTAAATTCGTATCTTATGCCAACACCTAAATCAGAATAACCAAAAGAACCTTGTGTTGCTGATTCAAAACTAGCCATGGTTGGATCAAATTCTTGTCCGTTATATTGTGACTCGAAAAATACACCTGATAAATTCATTGATCGTTGCCCATATCCATATTGTAATCCAGCGATAATTTTGTTTTTATCATCCATGGGTAAAATACAAGAAAGAGAAAGATTTCCTTGTGAAATTCCCATTTTAGAATCACCTGCTCTGTCATTGAAAAAATTTATTCCTAATCCAACATGCGCTTTATCTTTTTTCTGCCATAGAGGCATATCAAAAGAAAATCCACCGGTTCGGTAGGGACTACCAAATGATGCCCATTGACTTCTGTAATTTACTATTAATCTTTCATAACCTCTGTAGCCACCTGTATTAGCAGGATTGATATGTAATGGATTATTCATTACTTGCGAAAAGTGAATATCTTGAGCGAAATTCACCAATGAAATAAAAACACCGAATGATAAAATAATTAATTTTTTCATCTTATCAAGGTTATGTTTCCACTCTGATTAATTTCTTCACCGTCTTTCAATACCACAAATAATTTATAAGCATAAACTCCTGCTGGAGCAGGTTCACCTTTAAAAGTGCCGTCCCATCCCATTGCTGGATTAGAGATATTAATTACGGATTCTCCCCAACGATTATATAGCGTTAAATTCATTGAAATAATTCCTTCACCTAGCAATCGTAATTGATCATTAAATCCATCTCCATTGGGAGAAAAAGCTGTTGGTAGAAAACCACCGGTTGGTGTTTTAAAATGAGCAATCACTGTTTCATTTCCAGCAATGCGAAGCGTAACATCGGTTGAATCGGTACTAGGCGTAATGGTTCCGCTATTTACTACTTCCCAATAATCAAATTCCCAAGAATTAGCCACATCGGGTATTGCTTTTAAATATATATCAATATTGCCATAGTAGGTAGCGGTCCATGGATATATATCTAATTCTCCCAACGAATTTATTTCAACTGTTCCTGCTAAAGGCGGATCTACATCAACCGTTAAGTTGAAAGGGCCGGTAAGATCATAGCAACTTATCAATCCAGTTTGTAAGGCTACACATCTATCATCAATAAAATCTTTTAATGTTTGAACATTGGCTTGCCAACCAGGAACTGTTCCTCCCCATTTATTAATTTGACCAGGCATTTCTGGAGCAATTTCTGCTATCATATTATCTAATAGACCTTGCATATTGGCACAAGAAAAAACAGTATTGTTTAAATCAATGTAACGCGAAATATAATATTGCTCGAATCCAGGATTTGCCATTAAATCAGAAAGAATATCGGTGTGGCCTTGTCCGCCTGGATCGGGTAGTGCTTCTACGTTACATGGTTCTGCCGTTGGTGCGCTCGATGGAATTCCAGTATAATTTATGTAATGTCCGAATGTAGCATCCATATCCCATAAAGCATATCTCCATTTTTTCTTATCACCAGCAGGATCTAATCCTCTCCACCATGCCGTATTCCAATTCAACCAGTCTTGACAAACTACTACTGAATTTAAACAGAAATAATCGACCAAACTTTTCCAATTAAATAAACTATCTACGTAATTAAAATTGGCTTGTACAGCCATATTATTTGATGTAATATAATTTCTCAATGCGTTCCAATCATTTTGTGCAGGATTATTTCCGTATTCGGACCATGTTCCTCCCCATGTTTTTATAAATTGAATATACTGATCACTACCACTAAATTTTTCATCTTGATCATAATAATGATCTGTAAAATCAGCATCATCTACCTTTTCACGAATTTCATAAACACCCCAATATTGTCCGTTTTTATATAATACACAAGGTGTGCTTGTTCTCTCATCCATGTGTAAATCTCCTAAATGAGAAAGCATGTGAACATAAGCATCACGAATATGAGCGCCATTTTCGGCAGGATAATTATCATTGGCAGCTGGTTTTAAAATTATTTTTTGAAATTCATCTCTATCTCTAGTTGGAAAAAATTGATGTTCCAATCCTGCATTGTATCCAAATTGATCACGTGCAATAAAGTCAACACCTCTTTGATCATATGCCCACGAATCATTACCATGTTTATTGGTAGTTCCACTTGCTTCTGTAAGAAAAACTTCATTGGCATCAAAAACTTCTACAGTTGTTAGAGGATCGCCTTGACTTCCATTGAATAAATCGTCCACTGGCGCTCCACCAAATACAGAAACAATGAACATGGTATGATTTACATTTATAAAATAAGTATTGCTTTCAACAAAACTAGAAGGTGTTGCAGCTAGAAATGCTCTTGCTCTTAAAACTGTTGTTGTAATAATTGAAACAGCAGAAGAATATAAAGTAGAAGCGGCGGTTGGTTCAGAGCCATCAGTTGTATATCTTATTTCTGCTCCAGCCGTTGCACAGGTAATGGAAACATTTACCGAACCTGAATAATTTCCTGCCGCTTGATTCATGACTGGGCGTGCAACATAATCGGGAGAAGCGCCAGTATTGGCTGCGTTGGGTGTGGGAGTAACAAACAAACTCCAAGTAGCAGCGCCATCAGTTGTTCTTCCTCTTGAATGACCAACCAAAGTTGGATTGGTTGTTATTTGATCTAAAATAATTCCAGCAGGATTGGCTAAAACTATTTCTTCGGGTTTTGTTTGTGTGATTTTAAAAGTTGCATGTAAAAATCCACCAGTGAATTCATCTCTGCCCGTACACATTATGATAAGCCTACCACCTGCTGCAATAGTAACGCCTGCAGGAATGGGCCATTTGGTTGGGTTATTGTTATTATCACTAAGGAAAAATCCCCCTAAATTTATTGCTGCACCACTAGGATTATATAATTCAAACCAATCGTTATAATCGCCATAATTATCTGCTATTGTAGCCTCATTTGAACAGGAATATTCGTTGATGACCACTTGTGAAACAGAAATTTGAGGAAGAATAAGAAGTGGAAAAAACCAACGTAAGCCTTTCATAAGCATTAAAATTTACGTCTAATTTACATTTTTTTAATCATTACTTCACAACCGTTTATATAATATAATCAACCAGCTTTTATGACTTAATAGTTAATAGGTCGATTGTCATTGGCTTAATATAATAAAAAAAGCCCCTTTCGGAGCTTTTCGACTGACAAGAATCAGTAAATATAATTTTCAAGAGAATTAATTGTTGAGCATAATTGGCATAACCAGCATTAATACTTTTTCACCAGGATTATCATTAGGTGAAGGAAGAATTATACCTGCACGATTTGGTGCGCTCATTTCTAAGGTCACTTCGTTAGTATCTAAATTGGTTAACATTTCCACCATGAATTTAGCGTTGAAGCCAATTTCCAAATCTTCACCTTCATAAGAACAAGTTAATCTTTCTTGTGCCTCATTTGAATAATCTAAATCTTCGGCAGAGATTGCTAATTCACTTCCAGTAATTTTTAATCTCACCTGGTGAGTGGTCTTATTGGAGAAAATAGAAACACGTTTTAAAGAACCCAAAAATGTTTGACGATCGATGGTCATTTTATTTGGATTTTGCTTCGGAATAACGGCTTCGTAATTGGGATATTTACCCTCAATCAAACGACAAATCAATTGAAAATTATCAAATTTAAATAATGCGTTTGTATTGTTAAATTCAATATTAACCATTGCATCTGGAGTAGATAATAAATTCTTTAAAAGATTTAATGGTTTTTTAGGAAGGATAAAAGATGCTCCTTTATCGGATTTGCAATCTGTTCTTTGATATCTTACTAGTTTATGGGCATCAGTTGCTACGAATGTAAAATCATTTTCACTCATTTGACAAAAAACACCACTCATCACCGGACGTAATTCATCATTTCCTGTTGCAAATAACGTTTTATTGATTGCGGTTTGTAATGAAGATGCACTCATTCCAATGATTGAAGCTGCTTCGATAGAAGGCACTTTTGGATATTCTGCCGCCGAATGGCCAGTTAATTTATATTTACCATAATCAGAGGCAATTTCAATTCCAAAATTCTTATCATCCACTTTGAAAGTGAGAGGTAAATCAGGAAAAGTTTTTAAGGTATCAAGTAAAAGTTTACCAGGAACGGCTACAGACCCATCCGATTTTGCTTCTTTTTCTAATTCGATAGAAGTAATCATGGTTGTTTCTAAATCGCTCGCAGAAACAGTCAAAGTATTTCCTTTGATTTCAAATAGAAAATTTTCTAGAATCGGTAGAGTAGAACTAGATTGTAAAACTCCGCTCACTGATTGCAGGTGCTTTAAAAGTTTGTTGCTGGATACGATGAAATTCATTGGGTGCTGTTTTAGTAGGCAACAAATATAGAGGGTTTAGTAGGCACTAAGTCGGTTTTTTTTAAACATGAATAAACTATCATTGTTAATAACCCGCTTTTTCGACTAAAAAATTTAGTTTTTAGTGGTAATTACTATGGATTTTTGAAATTCAAGATAGCTCTCCAAATCTTATCAACAGTGCCATATTGCATAATAATTATTTCTCCAGTCGGTAAGATTCCGAATAATCGCTCAATATCGTATTGATAGGCATTGCCTTCTAAATCTACTTGGTCTGGCAACGCATCTTTACGATAGGTTTTAATTTTTAATGATTTTCCCGAAATATCAGTAACGGTAAATTCGGCAAAAGGAATAGCTTTTCTCAAGGAATCTTCTTGTTTTTCGTTTAAAATTCCACGATTAAATCCTTCAAAGGCTATTTTACGATAGTTCAAAATATAGGCGCGCACAGAAACGGTGTCAAAACCATTCACTTTTTTATTTTGTGCATCTACTAATTCGAAACTGTTTTTACCCTTAATATTTATTTTAAATCCGTATTCAGGTTGTTCATTGTTTTTTAGTTCTACCGTTTTGATTTGATCGGGATTTAATTTGTAAATTACTTTATCACGCCATTCTTTTACATCAGTGAAATAACGAGTATTTAAAGTTCCAAAAAAGCCTTTTATTTCTGTGATGTATGGAACAGTATCACGATTACCATCTGAATGTTCAAGTAACATGTAAGTTCCATAGTGATCTCGAGTTGGGCCACCAACATACCATGTTTTTAATAACATTCCTTTGGAATAATATTCCACTTTTTTAAAAGTGACCATCATGGTTTTTAAAACATTTTTTTTTGCTGAAACGGACACCTCACTTTTTACACTAATTAATTTTGCCGTTTTTAAAATGATTCTAACAGCATCAATTCTTGCTTTGTATTTCCCGTTTAATTGCCAATCATCTTTACCCAGTTTTGTTATGGTTGCTTTGTCGCCATTTACATCTGTAATAATGATTTTATAAATGGAATTTGTGTCTTCAATCGCAAAGTCACTATGCTTGTTTTTAAAAGTAGAATTTTGATCACCATCTTTAGCTTGCTGAAGAAAATAAATCAATGCTGCGAGAATACCGCCTAATAAAATAAGGTATATATATTGTTTTTTAATCATAACAGTTCATTCCTTTTTATTTGCTGTATTTTCTAACTCGATAATAATGTTGAAAAACGCCAAATAGAATAACCAATAGAACAGGCAGGGCGACATTAAAAAACTGCCAATATCTTTTCTCTTTTACCACTTTTTCTTCATTTAGTCTTCTAAAAGTAATGGTTCTGGCTCGAAGAGAAATGATTTCTTCGTTATTCATCAAATAATCCATGGCATTCAGAAAGAATTCTAAGTTTCCATAAACATAACGATCTGTACCGTCATTGTTTCTTACATGATATTTATCCACATGCAATTTCATATGGCCAACTTCCATTTTGCCGGTTTGTTGATTTAAAACAGAATCTACTTCATTTAAGATAATGTCTGCATCACCAACGATGAGCATTTTATTTTTTCCACTTCTATCTTTCGTTACGTAATCTTTGCTACTTAAAAATTGTTCGGTCATTAATCCTTTATAGGCAGATTCAAATTCACCTTCTAGTAAAACAGCTAGAGGTATATTCGGGATACGATTGTTAGTGAATGACATTTCTTGTTCTACAAATCCATAATTCACTCGAATAGGTGATTTGTAAATGGTAGAATTTTCTGACGAACTTAGCAAAACTGTTTTTTTAATATTGGGATTAGAGCCAACTAAATCTAAACTGCTAGCGTATTCCAATTTGATAGGATCAATATTTTTTGTAATAGGATGATCTCTATTTGGTAAAACATGCGGATAAAAATACCATTCATGAAATTTACCTGGGTAGCCTGGGATTTCTATTGGTGCAGCAGTATTATCTAATACCAAATCTTTATTGATTCGAACGCCATAAGTAAAAAGCATATCTTCAAATCGAAGACGTTTTGCTAAACCAAAAGTTTGTCCTTGTAACCACAATGTATCCTCGTATACATGAATAGGATCTACAAACCAGGCTACTTTACCACCTTTCATGATAAACTGATCAATGATAAATTTTTCTTTTTCAGTAAAAGAGGAATCTGGTTGGCAAATAATCAATCCTTTGTAATCACGCAGTGCGAACGGTCGTTCACCAACACTATCATTTGGTAAATTTATTTCAACACGGCTAACAGCATAAAAATCACTTAATGCATTTTCTATAATGAAAGTTCGTTCTTTATCAGCTTCACCATGCCCAGTGAGTAAGGCAATTTGTGGCTTGTCTTTTTGTACAATTTTTCGCATTACATCAATCAACTGGAATTCCAAATTGTTTACTACATATTCAGACAGCCCTCTTAAATCGAAGTTTTGATAAATCACTGGAACATGAAAAAATTGTAAAGGCATTTCCTTATCCAAATATCTCACAGTAGCTGCTGTAAAAAGATATTTGAATTTTTCACCACCATCTTCTTCATACATTAATTTAGAAAACTTCAACTTTTGTTCTGTCAGTTGATGCATGAAATTATTTCGCTCCGTTTCGTCTTCAAAGTCGTATGGATCTACAAATTCATAATGAATTAAACTATTGTACGCACGTAAATCAGCTAGTTTCTCTTCAATTTCTTTTTCAATTCTTTTTAATTCTGCCGGAACTTCTCCTGTGAGGTATATGGTGAATGTGATTTTGTCTTTTACATTTTCTTTTATAAATTTTACTGAGTTTTCATTCAATGTATATCTTTTGTCTTGGGTTAAATCAAATCTTTCATAATAGTATGCTCCTAACATATTTAATACAATCAAAATAGCAATAGAAATTACATGTATTGGAACTTGAATGGCAATTTTTCTTTCAAAATTTATTTTAGTAAGAATTATAAAAAATGCATTTAATGAAATAAAATATAAAATATCTCTAGAATCTAAAACACCTCGACTGAGTGATTGGTAATGTTCATTTATTCCTAGAAAGCGAACAATCGAATCCCAAGTTCCAAACATGGAATAGGATCCAATGAAATCAAATCCCACATAAAAAAAGAAGGATAGAAACACTGCTACGATGAAAGAAACAATTTGATTCGGTGTAATCGCAGAGCAGAAAATACCAATAGAAACAAATCCTGAGCCCATTAATAATAAACCGATATAAGAACCCCACATTTGCCCTGTGTCGATATTACCTTTCGGTTCTCCCAATTGATAAATGGAATAATAGTAGGTTAGCGTTGGAAGTATGGCAAATAAAACGAGAATCAAACTCGCAAAATACTTAGAAAGTATAATCTGCAAATCTGATAATGGTTTGGTGAAAAGTAATTCGATCGTTCCTGTTCTTTTTTCTTCAGAGAAGGAGCGCATGGTAATGGCAGGAATCAAAAACATAAAAACGAGCGGGCCTAATTGAAAGAATCCTTTCATGTCAGCATATAATAAATCAAGGATATTAAAATCCCCTTGAAAAACCCAAGTGAATAAACCTATTAGGAGCAAAAAAACACTGATTACAATATAACCAATGAGTGAACTTAAAAAGCTACGTATTTCTTTGAGGAGAAGTGAAAACATGTATCAGAAAATTTTAGACAAAGTTATAACGCAGATTCGAATGACAGTTACCGTTTGTGGTAGATTTTACATCTTTTTTAAACTCATGAGTATTGAAAACGCACGGTCGATGTCTTTATCCTTAACAACAATTGTAAATTCGTTGGTAGTGGAGATAATCTCATTGATATTTATTCCTTCCCAAGCAATTCGTTTAAGGATGTAATAATAAATACCTGAAATTTCGATATTTTCATTGGGAAGCTTGATGGTAATTGAAGCTAAATTATCTGTAATTCCTGTTCCTTTTTCTGTTTTAAACAACTTCACCACTTCATCTTTCAATGAGTCACTAACAATTAAAGTCGTTTCATAAACACCTTGCGAGAAAGTGCAGAAAGCTTCCTTCTTATTTCCTGTTAGTTTTAATAATTCAGATTGCTTATCAAATAAGGTTGACGTATTTGCAAAAGTAAAATCCGAAAGATTTGATCGAACAATCACATCACCCAACGAGTGCATGAAGTTTTGAATCCTTAAATTAATTTTATAGTAATTACTTGGGGCCATTCTGTTGATAGCCATGATAACAGCACCTTCTTTCACATCTTTTTTAAGACGATCAGAAATTTCAGGTTGAATTCGTCTGGCTAATGACGAAACATTAATAAGACCGTCCGCCAAAGCCTCTTCCAAGAAAGGTGATTTGCGGATAATGTCCTCAACTACTTCAGGAATTGTTGTCATGTTAAAAAATTTACTTTGTGTTAAATTTTGGTTTAAATGTAACAGAAAATTTAATATAACGCAATAGTTGGTATAAATTTACAGTAAATATTTAAAAACATGAACCAATTACGCTATTTACGAGGATCCATTGTGGCCATTGTTACCCCTTTTAACGATAATGGAAGTATTGATTTTGTAGCATATGAAGCTCTTGTAAAACGTCAGTTAAAAGATGGTACGAATGGTATAGTAGTAGCTGGAACAACTGGCGAAAGTGCTCCTTTGAGTTCGGATGAATATGCTGATTTGATACGTGCTACCGTAAAAATGGTGAATGGTGAAGTTCCTGTAATTGTTGGAGCGGGAAGTAATGTAACTGCTCGTGCTATTCAACATTGTTTAGTTGCAAAACGTGAAGGCGCTGACGGACTTTTGATTTTGAA
Source organism: Chryseobacterium gleum (assembly GCA_945865695.1). Classification (GTDB taxonomy): domain Bacteria; phylum Bacteroidota; class Bacteroidia; order Flavobacteriales_D; family UBA2798; genus CAMBFX01. Next base: position 20,120 of record CAMBFX010000014.1, read on the forward strand.
TCCTTATTACAACAAACCAACAGAAGACGGGATTTTCAAACATTACCAAACTATTGCTGCGAATGTAGATTTACCCATTATCCTTTATAATGTTCCTGGTAGAACAGGATCAAATATGTCGGCAAAGTTGACTTTGAAAATTGCCAACGAAATTCCTTCAGTAATTGGGATCAAAGAAGCATCTGGAAATCTTTCTCAAATAATGGATATTATTGCACAGCGACCGGAGGGGTTTAAAGTTTATTCGGGCGATGATGCAATGGCTCTTTCTATTATTGCAGCAGGTGGAGAAGGTTGTATTTCTGTTGTTGCCAATCAAGTTCCTCAAGAATTTTCACGAATGATAAATGCAGCTTTAGAAAATGATATCGTTTTGGCTCGAGAGTTACATTATCGTTTATTAAATCTGATGAATTATAATTTCATAGAAAGTAATCCTATCCCTGTGAAGACTTGTCTTTATATGATGGGAATGCTAAAAAATAATTTCCGCGCTCCTATTTATCCAATGGAAGATCCGAAAAATCTGGAAATTTTGAGAAATGAATTATCTAAGCTCGGACTTTTGTCTCTTGATACTATGAAAAATCCCGGAGCAGTTATAGCTTAGTTAAAAACAAGTGAATAAAATAATTGCTTTACTTATTGCAGGGTATGTACTTTTACCATCTCCTAAAATCTTAAATTTTTAAAAATGAATGTGATGAAATTTGGCGGTACTTCCGTAGGAAGCGCGGCAAGAATGAATGATGTTTCGAATATTATCAATACAGGGAAACCTGTTTTAGTAGTTTTATCTGCGGTATCGGGTTCCACCAATAAATTAGTTGAAATAGGTAATTTACTTTCAGAAGGAAAAAAGGAAGAAGCTAAAAATGCCATTGCGAATTTGGAACATTCTTATGATAAATTGATTTCAGATTTATTTCATCAATATCCAGCAGTGATGTCGGAAGCAGTACAATTGGTTGTTCGTCATTTTGAATTATTAAATAGTTTTACTCGCCACGGTTTTGGAAAACGTCAAGCGAGAGAAATTTTGGCTCAAGGAGAATTAATTTCAACTGGGCTTTTTGATATTTATCTGAAAGCGCAAAATAAAAAAGTTTTATTCTTGAATGCTTTGGATTTCATGCGTACGGATGAACACAGTGAGCCCGATATGAAATATATTTCAGAGAATATCATTTCTATTTTGAATAAAAATAAAGGATACGATTATTATCTGACTCAAGGATATATTTGTAGAAACTCATTTGGAGAAATTGATAATTTGAAAAGAGGAGGAAGTGATTATTCGGCTTCTATCATTGGAGCGGCAATGAAAGCAGATGAAATTCAAATTTGGACGGATATTGATGGAATGCATAATAACGATCCAAGAATTGTAGAAAATACTTTTCCTATTCGTGAATTATCATTTGATGAAGCGGCAGAGTTAGCTTATTTCGGTGCAAAAATTTTACATCCCAGCAGTGTGAATCCAGCACAAGCAGCAGGAATTCCGGTGAGACTAAAAAATACGATGCAACCGGAAGCGCCAGGAACTTTAATTTCGGAAAATACTTCTTCGTTGGAAATTAAAGCGATTGCTGCAAAAGATAATATCATTGCCATAAAAATAAAATCTGGAAGAATGTTGATGGCCTATGGTTTCTTGAGAAATGTTTTTGAAATTTTTGAAAGATATTCTACTCCGATTGATGTAATTACTACTTCAGAGGTGGCGGTTTCTGTTTCTATTGATAACGATGAATATTTAGAGGATATCGTAAGAGAATTGAACTCATTCGGTTCGGTTGAGGTGGATCGTGATCAAACCATTATTTGTATTGTGGGAGATGGATTGATGAATCAAGTAGGATATGCCGGAAAAATTTTCGATTCATTAAGAAATATAAATATCCGAATGATTTCTTGTGGTGGAAGTAAAAATAATGTGACGCTCGTTGTCAATAAATCGGATAAGAATGAAGCCTTGAAATCATTGAACGCAGGATTATTTAGAAGGGAAGAACTAGCATGAACTGGAAAAAAGAAATTAATCGTCTGAAGACGATTGCTACACCATTTTATTTTTATGATTTGGAATTGTTGCGTGCTATTTTACAAAATGTAAAAAGCGAAAGCGGAAAATACGGTTACGATGTACATTATGCTTTCAAAGCAAATACCAATAATGAAATTTTAAATCTCATTCGTGAATTTGGATTAGGTGCAGATTGTGTTAGTGGTAATGAAATTCGTAAAGCACGTGAATTGAATTTTTTACCTGATAAAATTGTTTTCGCTGGAGTAGGGAAGAACGATGATGAAATAAATTATGCTTTATCACAAGATATTTTTTGTTTCAATTGTGAATCTATTCAAGAAATAGAAGTGTTGAATGATTTAGCCAAAGCACAAAATAAAACGGCCCGAATTGCATTGCGAATCAATCCAAATGTAAAAGCAAATACACATCATTACATTACAACTGGATTGGAAGAAAATAAATTCGGAATTTCTACTTCTCAACTAAATGAAGTGGTGGATTTGGTTTTGAAATGCAAAAATATCGAATTAGTGGGAATGCATTTTCATATCGGATCACAAATCACAGATTTGAATTCTTTTAAATCATTGGTTATTCGTATCAATGAATTACAGAAATTTTTCTCAGATAAAAACATCGAACTAAAACATGTCAATGTAGGTGGAGGATTAGGAATCGATTATCATCATCCCAATCAACATCCAATTCCAGATTTTAAGAATTATTTTAAAGTTTATAATGATTTTCTGGAATTAGCTCCTGGACAAAAATTACATTTTGAATTGGGGAGAGCCATAGTTGGGCAATGCGGAAATTTGATTTCCAAAGTTCTTTATGTAAAAAACGGAGTGAATGTAGATTTCCTTATTATCGATGCGGGAATGACTGAATTGATGCGCCCAGCTTTGTATCAAGCTTTCCATTTGATTGAAAATATTTCTAGTTTAGAAAAAGAATTGCATAACTACGATGTGGTAGGTCCTATTTGTGAGAGCAGTGATTGTTTTGGGAAAAGAATTTCATTACCTGTTTCTAAGCGTGGAGATATGATTGCGATTCGCAGTGCTGGTGCTTATGGTGAAGTGATGGCTTCTAATTATAATTTGAGAGAGAAGGTGAATGCGGTTTATTCGGAAAAAGTAACCATTTGAGAGTTACATTTGTTTCAATAAAAAATGCCCGACAAAATTTGTCGGGCATTTTAATTTTTAAATCAATTTTATCTTAATAGAGTAATATTTCCTTTATATGTTTCCTGTTCACCATCGGCTTTGGTAAGAGTTATGATATAATAATAAACACTTTCAGGAACTTCTTTTCCGTCTTTCTTTCCATCCCAAGAGCCAGTCAAGCTTGCCCATCCATTGATATAATTCCCCCATCTGTTATAAATATCAACGGTCATTTCTGTTACACCTTGAGAAGTAATGAAGAAAGTTTCATTGGTATTATCTCCGTTAGGTGAGAATACATTTGGAATGATGATGATGAATTCATCGTATATCGTAACGGTTGAAGTTGTTGTTTCTGTACATCCAAACTGATCCAAAACAATTAATGTCACTGTATAAATACCTGCACTATCATAGGTGAAAATCGGTTCTGCCAAAGCAGATGTTTCTCCGTCACCGGAAGTCCATAGGTAAGTCAAGCCACTTCCAGTCGAATTATTATCAGTATTTACCACTTGAATTACATATCCAGTAGAAGGATTAACTGAGAAGGAGGCATTCGGTGTCGTTGAATTAGTTACTACTACTATATCTGTAGAAGAGCATCCGTTGGCAGTAACAGTAAAAGTATACGTGCCGGGTTGGTCTACTATTGGATTAAACGTTGTTGCACCCGAAACAATATTCCCATCAGTAGTTGTCCATAGATATGTTACTGATGTTTGTGGTACCCCGTTCAATGAAACGCTATTTGGAATACAACCGATAACTTGATCGCTTCCACCGTCAGCAGTTGGCAATGCATTAACAACAATTGTTATTGTATCTGCATCTCCGCATGTTCCTGAAATTGTATAAATAATATCATGGTTTCCTGCGCCTGCTGTGGCAGGATCAAAAGTTCCACTTGCATTTACTCCATTTCCACTCCAAGTTCCTCCTGTAGTTGCGGCCGATAAATTAAATGCAGCATCGTTTGCACAGAATGGTCCCGCTTGTGTAATGGTTGCATCAAACGAAGAAGATATGGTAACTGAAAAAGTAGTACTGTTCACACATGTTCCAGGCGTTGTATAAGTGATCGTATAAGTTCCATTTGTACTAGTTCCAAGATCAATTTCTCCTGTTGAAGCATTAATGGTGATTCCTACTGTAGAACTAAAGGTTCCTCCGCTTATTCCAGTAATGGTAGCTGATGGATTCGGTTCTGAAATACAATAATTATTTTGTGAATAAGAGAAACTGGCATCATCTGAAGGACTGATAACAATTGTTGCATCAAAAGAAGCAATAGCACATCCTCCAAATGCAGGAATTGTATTGGTAACCGTATAGGTTCCAGCTGAGCTTGCACTCAAATCTACTTGTCCTGTGCTAGTACTCACAAAAACTAATCCAGCTGGTAAAGCAGAAAATGACCCTGCAATGGAACCACCAATCAAAGTTGGAGTTGGGTCAGTATCTGTTGTACAATAAGGCCCCGCATAGCTAAAATCAGCAGTATTTGAACTTGAAATGGTTATGTTGGTAGTGTTCGAAGCAGGACATGGACCATTTGTAGTATAGGTAACAGTATATGTATTCAATGTGCTTGCTGTTAAATCTATTTCACCTGTTGATGGATCAATTACCAATCCAATTGGAGTCGCAGTGAAAGTTCCTCCGATAGTTCCGGAAAAATCAGAGATTAAAATAAGTCAAACAAACTGATTTAATTTTTTCACTCTCTATCAAAAATCCATCATGTCCGTATTGTGAATCGATAATCACTAATTTAGATTCAGGCATATGTTGATGCAAAAATTCTTGTTCTTCATTTGGGCAAAGTATATCCGAACTAATTCCGATAATTAAAGTTTTACTTTTTATTTTGGACAATGCATTTTTGATTCCTCCGCGCCCACGTCCCACATCATGGCTATCCATGGCTTGGGTGAGATAATAATACGAATGCGCATAGAATCGATTCATCAACTTTTCTCCTTGGTAATTGATATAAGAAGAAGCTTTATAATTTTTCAGTTTTTCTTCGTTGTCTTCTTGAGTGATTCTGAATAATTCATAATTACGATAGGTCAACATTCCAATTCCACGTGCCGCTTTTAAACCGTTTTTTCCTGCATTTTCATTGTAATCCGAAAAAGTATGATCGGCAACCAGCGCTAAACGTTGTGCTTCGTGAATGGCAATTCCCCATGCTGATTCTTTTGGACTAGTGGCTAATAATAAAATGTTTTCAAATAAGTTGGGTTCTTCAACCGCCCATTCCATTAATTGATATCCTCCCATCGATCCGCCTGCTCCAAACTTTATTTTTTCTATTCCTAAATGATTTTTTAATTGTTGATGAGCTTTTACCATGTCGCGAATGGTTACCATCGGGAAATCGAGGAAATAGTGTTTTTGTGTTTTTGGATTTTTAGAGAGAGGTCCGCAAGAGCCGTAACAGGAGCCTAAAATATTCGCACAAACAATAAAATAATTTTTTGGATTAAATAATTTTTCCCGTCCAACAAGGTCATCCGGGCGGGCTTCTCCAATCAAACCGTTCCACCAATCTTCGGCATCCGAATTAGCAGTCAGTGCATGAAAAACCCAAACCACATTCGATTTGGATTCATTCATTTTTCCATAGGTATGAAAAGTGATTTCGGGAGTTAATAGTGTTTCACCATTCTCCAACAAAATATTTTCTTTACAAACGAAAGTTGATTTCACGTTTAATTATTTTTTTACGTTAAATGTAATTTTCAATCTATCGTATTCCAATAATTCCAAATACGCTTGCTTGAATTTATCAAAATCTTCAACGGGAATAATTGTTTTTTTAAATTGCTGGTATTTCTCCACATACAATCCGTTTTTATCTTGCCTGAAACTTACCTTGTAAATCACAAAATCATTTTCCACTGAAATATCTTTCGGTAATTTTCTCAACGAATATCCTTTTGGTAGTTTAATGTTCACCTTTTGTAAGGTTGGTTCGGGGTCAATAATTTCAGAAAGTGCTAATGAATTGTATCTTTTCTTAGAAGAAATAATCGTACTAGGTCGCACTGCATTCACATAAGGAATTCGTATGAATTGTATTTCATCTATATTATCGGAATAAGAATAAGCGCTCATTTCAAAATTTCCAGTGAGGGGAGGAGTCAATTCATCGGGATTATCGAAATTAAATTTATCCATGTATAGATTTTCGAAAACACCTTTTCCCATGAATTTCAATAATTCGGTTTCAAAATTATCTTTTGCTGTTTTCTGATACATTTCACGCAACCAGCCTCCAGCTAAGCCAGTGAATTTTCCACCAATTTTCATTTGTAAAGAGCGGTCGGTATTTAATGTGGCATCAATTGTATAAGTAACTAGATTTTTCTCAGCATTAACTTCATCATGCGGTAATTGAAAAATTTCTTTTTCACCTTCTTTGATTAATAATCCCCAAGCATCCACATCATTTTCATTGGTCACATAATATGGATAAAAATCTGAAGTAGGATCGGTGAAATGCATTTTCCCATCTAATTCATAAGCCGTAATTACATGATCAAAATAAAGATTGGGCAATGTTTTCATGTGAAAATAATTATTGGTCTTTACCAAAACATAATAAGCGTTAATGTTTACCATTTTTAAAAGTGTAATTAAAACCGTGGAAACATCTTTGCAATCCCCAATCTTAGAACAAATGGTTAAATCTGAATTTTTGGGAATATAATTGGATTGTAATAATTGGGTAAACGAATAATTAATATCGTTTGTGATATAATTATAAATAGTTTCAATTTTTTCTTTATCACTCATTCCTGGTTTAATCAAACTATCAATAATATTTCTCGCTTCGTAATTTGGTTCTAGTTTACGATATGTTTTTGCCATGTACCATTCTACAATAGGTGCCCAATCGTTAAATGAATTCAATTGAAGAATAGGATATAAATCATAGACATCAATAATAGCTTCTTCTTGAACAATTTTATCTATAGATTTAAATTCCCATTTGTAATAATCCATTCCTTCTTGATTGTATTTAACCACATTTTTATAATCTATTTTTTGCCCTAAATAATTCAAGTTTGAATTTTCGTTTACTGCCATTTCCACTTTTACATAATGCAGGGGTGCGTGTAAGGATAAAACATTAAACGCTCCAAACATGTTTCCTAATTCATTCTCATCGGTAGCCTTAGCGTTTCCTTCGAGTTTAATCATATCACCAGGCTCTAGATTTTTGAATACAATAAATGATTCACTTCTATCGGGAGTGATTTCAGCTCCATTTTTTTTTATCACTTTTACTAATGATAGTTCCCCAAGAAAGTTAAAATTGTATTCTGTCCAAGAATTGGCACCAGCTTCAGTAAGAATTTTGATCAACATTTTTGTATATAAATTCAGATTTCCATCTTTTTCATAGTAGATATCTGTAGTATATCCTAGAATCACCGATTCATCATTTCCATATTTTTCTTTCCAAGATTCATCCACTATCATTTCTTCGAAACTTTTGGTATTGAATTTATTTTTCAATTGTTTTTGTCCCGAAATTTTGTCAATTTTTTCTTCCACACCACCAGCATTTTCCCCATAAAGCCAGTCGTAATTTCCACCACCAGTAGCACTATATTTTTTTGCTAAATTGAAATATTTCAATGCATTTTCATTCTCTTTCATGTCGAAATAAATATCGCCTAATAATTCATAGATGGTTCCGTCATACGGTCGATTGGCCAGTATTTCATTTATAACAATAATGGCCTCTTCATTCTTATTAATGTTGAATAGATATTCAGCTTTTTGTTGGCGCATGTAATTGTGATCGGGTTCAATTTTTATTACTTCATCATAAAGTGCTAGAACTTTATCGGATTTATTTTCTCCTTTGTATTTACTAATTAATGTTTCGTAATCATAAACAGCATAGTATTTTTTTATGTTTTTAGCTGCTTTTTTGTCTTCTTTCCTTGATGAATAATCATAGTCATTACCAATATCATAATCATCAGGTTTATTATTGTCTTTGGTATAATCCTCAAGATTGTATTTGTATTCTGGATATTTTTTAATCATTTCTTTAGCTAAGGTTTTTTTCTCCTCATATAAACCTTTTTCCTCGTAATAATCCAAAATACGTTTAATGATTTTTAAATTAGAAGGAGAAACTTGCAATAGATATTGACAGAACGCAAGATATTGCTCTGCCTCATTTTCACGGTCTGTTTCTTTTAGATTTTTATAAAGCACAGAGTAAATCGGAAATGTTTCCATATTTATTGAACTCAATGTTCGTTCAGCAATTTCATTTTTACCATTCTCAGTATATACTTTTGCTGCTAAAAAACGTATTACATTTTCTGAATGAAAATCTTTTAATTTTTTAAATAGCATTTCTTCAATTTCATCGGTTAATCCCGATTGACGGGCAGCAGCATAATAGAGATACAATGAAGAAATATCTTTGTCGTTGTTTTCATATTTATTTTTAAAATAAGTCATGGTTTGTCTAGTGGTAATTTCTCCAATAGTAATGTTTCCAGAAAAATCTTGATTCTCCGATTTACTTTCTAATTGAATCAACTTCCCTTCTGTATCTGTAATTCTTATTACCAACCCAATATTATCGCTAGAATGATAGTAGGAATGGTAACTTTCATCATTTTCATATTCATCATCACTTCCGCCTTCACCATACGCGCCACCTTCTTTTCCCGAATAATAATAACCCGGACAATATTTTATAAGAATTCGATGGTATCCTGAATCTACTTTTAAGTTGATAATATCGCCATCCCATTCGAAATTTACTTTTCTCCAATTTTCAAAAACTAATTTACCGTCAATCCAAATCTTTATAGGGTCGGTTCTTGAAACACGTAATTGTAAATTTTTCTGTTCTTTAATTTCAAAAAAAGAATTAGCAAAGTAAACAGCACCATTATAATCTTCTTCTAAAAAAGAACTAAATTTTATTGCTCCCGTAGGGTTGTAATTTTTTGGAGTAACCCAACTGTATTCTTTACGATTTTTATAGGAATATTTTTTTTCAGCATTAAAATTATCTGTTTCAATTGGAAATTTAACTTCAAATCCATAGCCGTTTATATTCGTGAAAGGCCCAATAAAGCTCCAATTTAAATGCGAAATATGATCATTGTATATTTTTTGTGAATTAGAAAATTTGCGCAAGTACAAATTGTTTTCTGCATCTTCTATCAAATAAGGAAGTTTAGCATTTATAGTAAGATTATTATTTTCGAGAATTTCTTTATTTTTGAATGAAGCATAATCACTAAAAAGAGAATGATAATTTCCATCATTTTTTTTGGCAAACATTAATCTTCGTGCCGATTTTTTGAATTCCATTTGATCCTCGGTAATTTCTGCGATAAGCATTGATCCAAGAAGTGAGGATTCATTCAAACTATCTTTTTTTAATTCTTCTTCAAATTTGGTTCTTGCGTTAAATAAATCGTTTTTATTTAAATAATCCCAACCCGTTTGAGAAAAGGATAAATAGCTGCTCCAACTAAGAATTAAAAATAAAATATATTTAAGCATGTACTAATATTGTTAGGTAAAGATAATATAACGGATGAATTAAACCATAATTGTTCTAAATTTGATGAATCAATTTATAAAAGGATGAACGGAGAAAAAGAAACTAAATTAAATGTGCGTGTTTATGGATTGTTTATTCGTGACGGAAAAGTATTATTGAGTGATGAACGTCTGAAAGGCTTTGAATTTACCAAGTTTCCAGGTGGAGGATTAGAATTTGGTGAGGGAACAGCTGAATGTATCATTCGTGAAATGATGGAGGAAACCGGAATGGATTTTAACATTATTTCTCATTATTACACTACTGATTTTTTTCAAGTTTCTGCTTTTCATCCCGACCATCAAATTATTAGTATTTATTATCTGATTAATGGACCAGATTTGCCTTTGGATTTGTTATCAGAATCACGATTTGATTTTCGAAAAGTCACAGAAAATGATCAGATGTTTAGATGGAAATCTATTTCAGATTTAAGACTAGAGGATTTGAATTTTCCGATTGATAGAGTAGTGGTAGAAAAATTAAAAAAGGATTTTAATTAAGACGTTTCAGAGCTATTTTTTGTATTTTTTTATACAATTGTTGAGGATGCATCGTTCTCCAATCAATTTCATTAATTTTTCCTCCTGTTAGAATATACTGATCGATGTTAGCTTCGGCAAAATCTTCTAAAACATGGTCGCGAAATCCACAAAAAGCAATCCAACCATCATCGGTATTCACATCTTCAAACCATTCTTCATAATAGCATTCATCGCTGGTATGAAAGTTAAATACATTTTCGCCAATTAAAATGAATTTGAAAATCCCGTTCAACGCTAATTCATCAATGATATCCCGCTTTAAAATCATAATATCATTATGCAAACAATCGTTCCATTCGCCAATCAATTCAATAATGGCATAATTATCTTCATAATCGGCAAAAAGTATTTTTATAAATAAAGTGGACGACCCGATATTATCCCATTGTGGATGAATATAGTGATCATAAATAGAATCTACATATTGAAATTCACTGTACTCTCTACCATAAAATGGTGAGTTGGGATCTTCTTCTGCAGCGTACAAGTTTCGCCAATTGTAATGCGGTTCGATGTCTTGCATGCGTAAAATTAGTAAATTAGCGAATGAGTAAGTAAGCGAATAAGAGAAAATCACCATAAATTTATTATTCTTATTGGCTTATTTACTCATTCGCTCATTGGCTGATTATTGGCTAATTATTTCCATCTTTGCATAAATTATCAACCAATGCCTATCGATCTCTCCAAAATTCCTTCTCCTTGTTTTGTTCTTGAAGAAGAATTATTACGTAAAAACTTGACGCTGATTAAATCTGTTTCAGATCGAGCAGGAGTGGAAATTATTCTTGCATTCAAAGGATTTGCGATGTGGAGTGCATTTCCAATTGTAAGAGAATATATCCAAGGTGCAACAGCAAGTTCATTACACGAGGCAAGATTGTGTTTTGAAGAGATGAAAACAAAGGCGCATGCTTATCAAGTGGCTATTGCGCCCGATGAGATTGATGAGTTGTTGGAGTATTCTTCGGTCATTACATTTAATTCGCTTTCGCAATTTGAAAAATACAAATCAAAAGCAATCGCTAAAAATATTTCGATTGGTGTTCGTGTAAATCCAGAATATTCAGAAGTTACTACCGAATTATATAATCCATGTTCGCCTAATTCTCGTTTAGGAATTTCTGCTGAACATTTTGGCGATAAACTACCCGAAGGAATTGAAGGTTTGCATTTTCATGCTTTATGTGAGAATGATTCGCACACCCTAGAAAAAACACTTGAAGCATTCGAAAAAAAATTCGGACATCTACTTTCACAGGTGAAATGGGTGAATTTAGGTGGCGGACATTTAATGACGAAAGATGGATATGATATCGAACATCTCATTAGTGTTTTGAAAAAATTTAAGGAAAAACATAATGTGCATATCATTATGGAACCTGGTTCTGCCTTTGCATGGAGAACGGGTTATTTAATTTCAACTGTTTTAGATATAGTAGAAAACAACGGAGTGAAAACGATTATGCCGGATATTTCTTTCACT